>JAHZJB010000066.1 GCA_022601135.1 Actinomycetes bacterium
GACGGTATAGATCAGGGTTTCGGTGTCGGCGTCCTGTGCGCCCAACGCGAACAACTGGCTGCTCGCGCCCGGTTCGAGGGTCATCGACACCGCCTGGGGCGAGAACGTCGGGGAAGCAGCGAAGAACGTCTGCTGGAACCAACGCCCGATGTTGGCAAAGAACGACACCGGTTCGTCGTCGGCCGCCGCACTCGCCGCCGCAACCGGACCCCGGGTTACCGCCGCCGTGGCTGCCACCCCGGCCGGGCCGGCGCTGGCGGTTTGGTCGACAAGCGATTGTTCGACCTCCCGCCGCACCCCGGCATAAAGCACGACGGGCGCCGGCGGCAGCGCCGGAACGCTCGGCGCAACGGGAGGCAGATTCTCGGTCAACGCCACGACGGCAACCCGAGGGGCAGTACGCGACGCAGACTGCGGTACCTCGACCACCTGCTTCCGCTCAGGCCGCGGTCCGAGGGGCGTCGCAGCCGACGCCGGCGTCGATGCGGCCACCGGATCGTCGTCCGATTCTGGTGAGGGACCCTCGGCTTCCGCCATCGTCTGCACGTCGTCAACGGTGTCGACCGGACGGGCCACTGCCGAGCTGCTGAACACGCGACTCGACCGGGTCCGGGTGTCGTGATCAACTGCCGCCCCTTCTGCCGCGGCTCCGTCCGGATGCACTTCGGTTGGATCGTCGACGGCTGTTATCGCGGCGGTCTCCACCTCGACGTCGGCCGCGGTGTCAACGTCGACCTCCGCGTCGGCGTCGAGTTCACCGATGTCGTCGAGGCTATCGAGTACGTCCCCCGTCGGCGCGTCGTCTTCACCGACGCTCGAAACCGAGGGCTCCTCCCCCGACGTTGAGAAGTCTTGCGCAGCGTCCGCATCGACCGACGAGCTGCCCCCACTCGAGCCTTGGGTGCCCGAGCCAGGGGCCTGCGAGGCACTAGCGCCCGAGGACGACCCCTCACCGGAACTGGAATCCGTTGTTTCAGCCCAACTGGTCGCGGGCGAACTGAGCGCGGCGGCCAGCGCCAGCGCTGCGGCTAAACCGCCAGCCCGCCCGAGATACCTGGACGCATCCGCTGCGGAACTCTTGGTACCTTCGTCGGCTCTTTGCTGGCCCATCTTCCAGGCGTAGCACTTATCCCCCTCTGCAGCAAGAGTTTCGGGTAATCAGGGGACTCAGGCTGTCAACTTCGCGTACGCGGCCCAGGTGACTGTCAAGTAGCTGTGCAGTGCCTGTCAAGTTCGTGTACGCGGAGCAGGAAACGTGCGTGCTAATTAAGGGAATCCCAGAACCCCGTCAAGACGGCGGCGCCGCGGTCTGGATCCTCGACCATCCACCAGTGGCCCAGCCCTTCCAGCACTTCGGTTCGGGCACCCGCCCGATCGGCCGACCGACGACGGGTGTCGGTGGCTCCGATGAACGGGTCCTCGGTGGCGAGCAGGGACAGGCCCGGTCGTGCGGCGGCCGAGCCCAGCGCGCGGCCCGCCTCGGCCATCGCCGGCTGAGCGGCCGAGCGATACAGCGCCAAAATTGCTTTGGCCATGTCGTCGTTCTGTTGTTGCGCGATGGCTTCAGCAATATCGGACGGAATACCAAACGAGGCCATCAGTTCCGTCCGTGCCGATAGACCGCCGCCCATCATGTTCTCGAGGAGTTCCTCGCCCGCGCCGGGCGTCTGCCATACCTGGGCCATGTCGTGCCACACGTAGTCCGGGTCGAACAGGCCGACGACGTCGCTGGTCCAGCTCCGAACCAACTCGGGCCGATGCATGACCAGATTGACGACGTGTCCGCCGCCCCAGTCATGGCCGATCACGTCAATCGGCCCGTCGAGCTTCTCCAGCTCAGCTTCGAGCCAGTCGCGATACTCCAGATACGTGGCGCCGAAACCCTCGGGCAGCGGTGCGCCGAATCCGGGTGGCGACAGCAGCACTACGTCCTCGCGTCCAAGCGTGGTGACCAGCGGGCCCCAGATCGCCGCGGTCTCCGGATTGCCGTGCACGAATACAACACTCATGACATGCATCCTGACACACCGGAGCGTCCCGGCCACCGCGGAAAGCGGTGAGCCCTTCTTCGGCCGGAAGGGTCAGCGTGCACCGATGAGCGACGTGGAGGCCGTGGGGGCGGTGCCGTGCCAGGAACGTGGTCAGTAGTTCTCGAATTCGGACAGTGCGTTCCAACTCGGCCATGTGGTCTCCCAAACACGAGTGATACGAGAGCCTTTGAAGGCGGCTAGCAGAATCACCTCGACGCGCGTCGCGCTCTCGCCGGGGCGGCTGATGGCAATCCATACCCGGGCGGCGACCCTGTCGGCTGTTTCGACCCAGGCTTCTTCGTCGTATTCAACGGAATAACTGATCGGCGTGGCGTAGATGGCGCGGTGGCTTGCTGCAAACTGGTCATATCCCTGAGTGACGCCGTTGGAGTACATCACGAATTCCGGATCGTAGAAGCGGTCGATGGCATCGGCGTCTTTGCGTTCCACCATCTCCGCGAACATCTTGCGCAGCACAGCGATGCTCATGGGGCGCAAGTCTTCATCTGGCGGGCTCAGCCGTCAAGCGGGTCGGCGACCAAGGCCGCCCTCAAGTCAAACCAAGCCGGCGATCAACAGCATCGCCCGAACCAGTCAAACCCTGGAACTTCTCAAGTGCAGCAGGCAGGCTAGAGCAACAAAACCCGATCCCAACGGCCGACACTGCGGCCCACAGAGGAGTGAGATGACGACTGAGACCCCGATGCAACTCGGCATGGTGGGCCTGGGCCGAATGGGGGCCAACCTGGTCCGCCGGCTGATGCGAGACGGGCACACCTGCGTCGCCTACGACGTCAACGCCGCAGCGGTCGAAGAGCTCGCGAAAGAGGGCGCTGCCGGGGCATCCTCGCTGGAGGACTTCGTCGACAAGCTGGAGAAACCACGCGCCGTCTGGCTCATGCTGCCAGCGGCCATCGTGGATTCCACTCTGGGACAACTCGTTCCGCTGCTGGATGCCGGCGACACCGTGATCGACGGCGGCAATTCCTACTACCGCGACGACATCACCCGCGCCCAGCGCTTGGCGACCGAGAACCTGCATTACGTGGACTGCGGAACCAGCGGTGGGGTGTGGGGGTTGGACCGCGGCTATTGCCTGATGATCGGCGGCGAAACCGGGGTTGTGACCCGCCTGGACCCAATCTTCAGAACCATCGCGCCCGGACAGGGCACAGCGGAACCCACCCCGGCTCGGACCAGGACCGACGGGACGTCGCCGGACGGCTACCTCCACTGCGGTCCGAGTGGCGCCGGGCACTTCGTCAAGATGGTTCACAACGGCGTCGAGTACGGCATGATGGCCGCGATCGCCGAGGGCCTGAGCATCATCAAACACGCCAACGTCGGCACGACCGACCGTAGTGCCGACGCCGAGACCAGTCCGCTACGCGACCCGTGGGCCTACCAGTACGACATCGATGTCGGCGAAGTCGCCGAGGTGTGGCGGCGCGGATCGGTCGTCGGCTCCTGGCTGGTCGACCTTATCGCCGATGCCTTCGCCCGCTCGCCGGGCCTCGACGACTTCAGCGGACGGGTCTCAGACTCCGGCGAGGGCCGCTGGACCGTGCTCGCCGCCGTCGACGAGGGCGTGCCCGCGCCAGTGATCACCACCTCGCTCTACGAACGGTTCGAGTCGCGGGGACTCGGTGAATTCACCGACCAGATACTGTCCGCGATGCGCAGCGAGTTCGGTGGCCACGACGAAAAGAAGAAAAAGTAGCTATCGGCGATATCGGACAAGAAACGCCAGTGCGCAACGTGTTTCACCGAACAGCAGAGGGGCGACAACGAGATGTGGGCTGGCGGGAAGTCCCACCAGCCCACATTACGGGTCTCAGCCGCCTTCTAGACGATACTCACGCCGACCGCCTGGGGCCCCTTGGCGCCCTGTTCGATTTCGAACTGAACGCGTTGGTTTTCCTCCAGCGTCCGGTATCCGCTCCCACCGATTTCTGAGTAGTGAACGAACACATCTTCTGCGCCACCGTCGGGGGCGATGAAACCGAAGCCCTTATCGCCGTTGAACCACTTCACAGTTCCCTGCGCCATACTCTGTCAACTTCCGTCATTCTGAATGGATGCCAGACAGACATCCCGGCAAAGGCTAGCACGGCAGACTGTGCTAATCGAGAGGCGATGAAAACCATTGAAAAGCAGTGCTTTTCATCACATCCCAGACCTGATCCGCGGCGTCGCCCGGTCAGCAGGGGAAGCGCGGTGGGACCGCGCCAACCCATTCACCGGGCTGGCGAATCAGCGGATGTCGTTTTCTTAGGCTGATCAGAGAAGACGGGGGCCTGCACCGGCTCTTGGGTTTTCGGGCCAGACTGCGTGACAGGCGGCGCCTGACGATGTGAAAACAAATCAGACGAATCCATAGACAAGGTCCTTGAGTGCTGCGGGGGCAAAGCCCCCGCACGTGTGTCCGAGCGAAGATAATCGCGTCGCGGGCTAGGTATGTTCACGTCGGAATGTGTCGCGGTGGACTGTCGGCGCGAAGCCAGCCTGGCCATGAGACTACACCCAACCCGCTCCTCGGGACGCAGGTGCGTTGCCGTCACTCCTGAACAGTATGAGTTGCGGGCCTATCTGGTGGCACCGTTGATCTCCGGCTTTTCGATCAGGCCGCGTTCGACACCCCACATCGTGGCGATTGTTCGGTACTCACCGGTCTCTATCAGGTACTCGAGTGCCAGGCGCAGCGACTCGGCCAACTCTGATCCCTTGGGCACGGGCCAGCCGTACGGAGCGGAATCGAACACGTCTCCGGCAGGGACGAGATCGCCACGGCTGAGCTTGATCGCGAAACCCGTCACCGGCGAATCTGCCGACATCGCGTCGACCTCGCCGGCGAGCAGCGCTTCGGTGACCTCGTCCTGGCTGGCCGACACCACGATGTCCACCGGCGCCTGGCCCGCTGCCAAACACTCGTCGCTCTTGTTTGGCAACTCCTCGGTCGCCTGCAAAGTTCCTTGTGCCACTCCGACTCTGACGCCGCACGGTGAATTGGGGTTAGCTGCGGTACCAGATCGCTTAGCCCATTGGGTGCCCGCCTGAAAGTAGGTTACGAAGTCGACCAACGCTTCGCGTTCCTTCGTGTCGGTGAACGACGACATTCCCACGTCGATGGTCCCGTCCTGCACTGCCGGCAGAATCGAGTCGAAGGATGAGACGCGGTAGTCGGGCACCAGGCCCAGCACCCTGGACACCGCGTCCATCAGCTCGACGTCGAAGCCGACGAGTTGACCGTCTGCGTTCTTGAACTCCATCGGGGCGTAGGGCACGTTGACCCCTATCACCAACCGACCCGCCTCACGAATATTCGCGGGAACGGTGGCGGCGATCGATTCGACCGCCCCTTGCGGCAGTGCGGACCGATCTCCGCCGCCGTCACGCCACGGCGCCCACTGCCACAGGCCGACCGCGACCAGCGCCAGGACCAGTACCGCGACCCCCGCCGCCGCAAGTGCCTTCGTGGATTTCCCGCGGTTGGGCCGGGCCGCGTGCCGCGAACCGCTCCCCGACCGGCGAACCGGCGCTTCGAGCGCACGGCGCGCGGCTGCGGCAAGGTCGCCGGCACTTTGGTACCTCTTGGCGGGCTTCTTGGCCATGCCCTTGGCGACGACCTCGTCGAAGGCAGCTAGTCGGGGGTCGCTGTCGGACACCCGCGGCGGCGGGTTGACCATGTGGCCCGCGATCTGCTGCTCGAGGGTGTCAGCCTGGTAAGGCCTTGAGCCGGTGAGGCATTCATAGAGCACGCAGGTCAGCGCATAGATATCGGAACGGGCGTCGACCTCACCGGCCTCGAAGCGCTCCGGCGCCATGTAGGCCAGGGTGCCAAGAGTGTTACCGGCGGTCGTGAGCCCCTGCTCGCCAGCGGTGCGGGCCAACCCGAAGTCGATGAGGTAGGCGAAGTTGCGGTCGGTGATGAGGATGTTGGACGGCTTGACGTCTCGGTGGATGAGACCGTCCCGGTGCGCGGCGTCCAGTGCCTGCGCAACTTGTTCGACGATCGCCACGGCGAACGCCGCGCCGAGCGGCTTCTCAGTCTCCGACAGCATCGTGCCCAGGTTGCGACCCTCGATGAGCCGCATGTCCAGATACAACCGCCCGTCGATCTCGCCGAATCCGTGGATGGGAACCACGTGTGGCTCATTGATGCCTGCGGCCGCCTGCGATTCGCGTCGGAACCGGGCCTGGAAGACTCCGTCCAATGCCATGTGGTGCGGGAGCACCTTGAGCGCGACGACGCGGTCGGTCTTGGTATCGAAGGCCTGATAGACCTCGCCCATCCCGCCCTCGCCGATCAGCTTTTGAAGCCGATAGCGCCCGAAGGGTGTCGCATTCACCGGCGCTCTCCTCGGCTGCGGCCAATCGGTACGTCGATTGAAGCTACATCATGTTTGCCGAGGCTGCCCGGAACCGAGTGGAAGGGCCGGGGCACCTGTGAGTCCGGTCCACCATCGCAGCGCCGATAACCGTCCACTCCCCGGCGAACGCGTCGGGGACCTACCCTGGGTGCATGGCAGATCAATCTGCGGCGATCGACGTCTCTCATCCACCGCAAGCCCTGCTCCGCGCGATCAACCCGCTGTTGGGACGGGCACTCCGAACGCCACTGGGTGGCCGAATGCCCGAGTTCATGCTCGTCGGCTTCACCGGGCGCAAGACCGGACGGCATTTCACAATTCCGGTCAGTGCCCATCAACTCGACGGTGACCTGTACGTCGTGCTGGTGGCAAACTGGAAATACAACTTCCGCGACGGCGCCCCGGCGGACGTGTATTTCCGCGGCAAGAAGACGGCAATGCGGGGCCACCTCGTCACCGACCGCTCAACGGTCGCCGACATCACGCACCGACTGGCCCAGTCCTACGGTGCACGACGCGCTCAGAGAATGATGGGCATGAAGTTTCGCAACCAACAGGTGCCCACTGTTGCGGACTGGGAGCAAGCCGTCGATCGCCTGGGGATCGCGACAATTCGGCTGACGCCACAACGCTGACAACATCGGGATGACCCGGGGCTAGGCGAAAGGCGTTACGCCGCAGCGGGATTCGGCGACCGGCGAGCCGACCGCATCTTACCCCTCGACACCGAAGGGTGCTCAGGGCTAGCGTTGAGGAACCCGGCGAAGGAGAACGTCATGCCTCGACACCACACCCGCGGCCGCAGCAGCCACTGCAAATGCAACTGCTGGCCCTGCAGGTCCGGCAGGCATTGTCACCACATGAACAGCGGCTGCAAGATCTGACCGAGCCGAGCGCTCAACCGAATAGCACGCTGTCGATCACGTCCCACGGAACCTGCGGCACCGGGTCGGCGGTCACCCCGGGTTGCGGAAGACTTTGACACGGGTCGATAAGCGTCACCGGATCAGGCCCGCACTGCGGCTGCGCGGGGAAGTCGCCCAAGGCCGAGGCCGGGGTTGCCGCTTCCGCAATGAGACTCCCGCTGGTACACAGCGGGATCATCGAAAGCACGGCGACGGCGATCTGCTTGGCCGTGGGTCGGTCGTGGTGCGCCATGTGTCTCCCGTCAGTCACCGCGAGTTACTGACCGTACGGGTCCGGCTCGTGGAATCGATTGATGATCGGGATTCGCTCGATGATCCGATCACGTAGCCGAGGCTGCTGTTGCTGCACCACCCCTGTGGGCACCTGCGCGGCCTGCGGCTGCACCGGCAGGACATCCATCGAAGCCGGAACCGGGGCGGGCGGCAGATAGTTGGGCGGTGGCGCAGGCGGGACGTAAGCCGGTGCCGGTGGAATATAGGGCGGCGCGGGCGCTAGGAGACCCGGCGGCGGAGCGATCGGCTCGCGCAGTGCCGGCAGTTCGCCGACAGGTTGCTCGACGATCAAGGCGGCATCGGGAACCGGGACCGCGACAGCGACAGGTTCGGCGGTGGCGGGCACTTCCGACGTCCGCGGCGCGGCCGATTTCGGGGTGCGTGGCGCACCCCTGTTAGGGGGTGCGGGAGTGGCCTCGGGCACCGCGGCCTCAGAGCCCGCCACCTGCGGGGGCGAGTCATCGGACACCAGTGTCATACCGAGCGCGGCTGACAGCGAGGCGACGAAGGTCACGACCGCGGCAGCGAGCAGGGATGCCAGCTTCGCCGTTCGCGGCGCATCAGGTTCGACAGGTGGGGTCGGGGCGTCAAGCAAAGACACCGCAGCGGCGGACGCCAGCGCCGAACCCCGGGCCAGTGCCAGATCGGCCTCGTCGGCCGAGATCACCGGCGCTCCGTCGTTCCGTTCCAGCGCGGCCACCACGACGTCGAGGTCGCCGGAGCCGACTACGAAGACGGCGTCCGGCGATGCATCGTCCACGTCGTCGAGAGCTGCGGCGTCAACTCGGTCTACGGTCACCCCGTCCGGCGTGAACCCGGCAACCACGGCGGCGCTGGGCTCCACAACGCACACCACGACTCGTTCGTATCCGGCGAGGCCGGCAATGCCGCGGGTCAGTGCCTCCGCGGCTTCGAGGTCGGAAATTGCGATGACGTTCTCGATGTGACGATCGGTCAGCGCTTGCCAGACCGCGTTGGCCGCCGATTCCGCGGCGCCGGTCCAGTTCAGCCCGATCGCGTGCACCCGCCGGTCGCCGACCTTGTCGAACAACGTGGTGATCAGCGCGTCAGCGTCGAACCCCTCGTGAGCGGGCAGGAAGCCGTTGTCCAGGGTCGCGCCCTCACCCGTCTTGCCCTCGACGAGCACCCAGCGCACCGATGACGAAGTCATCGACAAACCGAGCACGACGTTCATCGAGGCCCCCAACTAATCGCGATGAACCCATGACCCTACCGCTTGGCGCGCACGCCGGTGGGCGGACGGCGTGCAACAACACGGGAATCTCGAAGACCGCAGGGTTCACCGCCATCCGGCAGACTCCGGTGCCGCGCGGTGGTGCTTAGCTGGCGCGGAGGTGCCGATGTCGCGGGTGCTCGGCCAGCCACTGCCGTTCCACCCGCTTCACCCGTTGATGCTCCACGGTGACCAGCAGCGCCCCGGCGGTAACGAGCGCCCCGGCCACCAGGCCGAGGATCAACGACAAGGTGGTTTCGCCGTAGGCCGTCGCCGCGACGGTGCCCGCGATGAGCACAGTGCCCACACCGATGAGGATCAGTCCGGGCAACCAGAGCGTGTCGATAAAGGATTCACCGGAATGCGGCAACGTCGTGCGGGCATGATCGACCGGATCGTGGTGCGCGCCTTTCATCAGATCTCCTTTCCTGGAGAGATGCCTCAAGGCTACACCGATTGTGAGCTAGGTCACTACTACTAAGAAGTGACGTCTTACGTCCAGGCCAGGATCCGTGCGGCCAGCTCCGGGCCGCAATCCTCCTGGACGAAGTGGCTGCCATGCAGCCGGGCGTGCGGCTGCCCCGCAGCACCCGGGACATGGTCAATCAACGGTTGGTCGGCGCGGCCCAGGATCGGATCCTTTGCTCCGAACAGGGCCAGAAAGGGCTTGTCCCAGCCGCCCAGCACGTCCCACGCGGCACGGTTCGCCGGTACCGCCGGATCATCGGGAGAGGTGGGCACCAGTTGTGGGAAGGCACGCGCCCCGGCCTGATAACGCTTATCCGGAAAGGGCGCGTCGTAGCCGGACCGAACGGCCGCAGTGACCTTGCTGACC
>JAHZJB010000067.1 GCA_022601135.1 Actinomycetes bacterium
GTCTTGCCGACCGTGATGAAGAACTGTGAGCCGTTGGTGCCGGGCCCGGCATTCGCCATCGCCAGCAAGTAGGGCTTGTCGAACTGCAGCTCGGGGTGGAACTCGTCAGCGAACTGGTACCCGGGGCCGCCGCGGCCGGTGCCGGTCGGGTCGCCGCCCTGGAGCATGAAGCCCTCGATCACGCGGTGGAACACTGCGCCGTCGTAGAAGGGGCCCGAGGATCCTCCTGACGCGTTCTCGGTGCTGTAATCCTTGGTGCCCTGCGCCAGCCCGACGAAATTGGACACGGTCTTAGGGGCGTGGTTTCCGAACAGGGCGATCTTGATATCGCCCCGGTTGGTGTGCAGGGTTGCGGTCGCTGTCTGAATGGGACTGGTCACAGGGAGCCAGTGTGCCACGCCGGGTCTGATCGCCAACCGGGCACCTTGTGGTCGCGTAGGTGGCAGGCTTGGGGGTGCGACATCCGTCCGTGCGAAAGAGGTGGCTTATGAGCTCGCAGACCCTGGACCCATTGACGCCGAGCCAGCGGCTCGGCCGAGGTCTCAAGTACTCGGCTGTCGGCCCGGTCGACGTCACCAGGGGAGCCCTGGGTGTCGGGCTGGATTCGGCGCGCTCGTCTGCGCACTGGGTCGGCGACCGCTACCGCCGCAGCCGGGTCGCCCGCCAGCTGAAGGCCGAACTCGCCTCGGCGCAGGAAGCCATCGCTGCGGAAGTCGCGGCGGCCCAGGAAGTGGTCGCCAACATCCCGGACGCGCTCGAGCAGGCTCGTCGGTCTCCGGGGCGGCAGCGTACGTTGCTGTTGGCCGGAATCGGTGTTGCGCTGGTGGCCGGGGGAGCGGCGGCCTTCGTGATCATCCGTCGCTCCGCACGACCGGAGCCCTCACCATTGCCTCCCAGCGTCGAGGTCGCCCCCAAGCCGTGACGGGCCTGGCCCGACGGGCCGCTGAAGATCGCCGACGATACGGGCAGTTCCGAAGTTGCGAGAGCTTGTCGTCCTCGGGTGGGAGCGGTCAATGTCGATCTGCCGCTTGATAATTCGGCGTTCGCGGGACGACCTGAAACCAACACGCAGGTTTGGCAATGGCGCGGGTTCGTCGCCAGATAACCACCGCCGTTTCGCTCGGATTCATGGCGGCCTTCGAGCCGACGGAAGGGCATGATGACCCGTCCGCCGCGCGACCCGAGCCAGCCGCGCATCTTCCCAATCGCGACGCTCGTCATCCCGGCGGTGACGGTGGAGAAGTGGTTGAGGGCGAGCAAATAGACTGCTACGGAAGCGTGGGGAGAGATGTGATGGTTGTTGCCGCTACAACACCCCGAACACCCCGACGGATACTGGTCGCGACCGACATGTCGGAGGGGGCGGGTGTGGCGGTGGCGCGGGCCGCACAACTCGCGCGCGAGCACGACGCCCACCTCACCGCGCTGCATGTCGTGCCGGCCGGAATCGATGTCGAACTTGCTGATTGCGCTCAAGCTGTCCTGGAAGCGCACCTCACTGACTGCATCGACTCGACTCCGGTGGACATCGTGATTCGCCGCGGTTCGGCGGCATACGAGATCGCGGCGGAGGCAGCCGACCGCGCGGCAGACCTGGTGGCAGTCGGTGCCCACGGCGCGCACTAGCTGGCCGACGCTTTCGTGGGCAGCACTGCCGACAACCTGGTTCGGATGAGTCCCGCTGCATTGCTGATGGTCAAGAAACCCGCCAAGGCCTCGTACCGCACGGTCATTCTCGCTCTCGATGATTCCGCGCCTGCCGCCCATGCCGCCCGGTTCGCCGCTGCGCTGACGCCCTCCGCAGAGCACATCCTGATCCATATCTGTGTCGTCGTCGGCGAGAACCTCCTGCGGACGCACGGGGCCGCTGAGGAAGAAATCGATGGGCTACGCAGAACCTGCACCGATGAGATTCGCGAGTACCTGACCCGCTTGGCCGCCACTCTGACACCGGCCCCGAAACGGGTCGTGATCGAATCTGGCCATCCGCCGACTCGATTGGTGGAGTACTGCCGTTCCTACAACCCCGACTTGGCTGTTGTGGGAACCGGCGCACGCACGCCGGTGTCCTATGCATTCTTCGGCAGCATCGCCCAGCATATTGTGCGGCAATCGCAGTCCGACGTGCTCGTTGTGCCAGCGGTGAAGGACTGAGCGTGGGCCTACACCCATTTGCGACTGTTGCCATCATCTTGGCGATCGCCACAGTGGTCGGGTTGGTCGCCACTCGGCTGCGCCAGCCGCTGATCGTCGCGTTCATCGGTGTGGGCGTCGCGGTCGGACCCGTGGGCACCGGTTGGGTGTCCGCCGACAGCACCATCGACTTGCTCGCCAAGCTCGGCATCGCCATCCTGTTATTCCTCGTCGGGCTGCGGCTAGATTTCCACATGATCCGCAGCACCGGCCCGGTGGCCGTGGCGACGGGTCTGGGCCAGGTGGTGTTCACGTCCGTGATCGGGTACTTGATCGCGATCGGGCTCGGCATGGACAGCGTGACCGCACTCTATGTCGCTGTAGCTCTGACGTTTTCGTCCACGATCATCATCGTGAAGCTGTTGTCGGACAAGCGTGAACTCGACCAGCTTCATGGTCGCATCGCAGTGGGCTTCCTCATCGTCCAGGACATCGTCGTCGTCCTGGTGATGATCGCGCTCACCGCCTTCGGTCAGGAAACCGGTGACAACCTCGGCGTCGGTATCGCGGCCGTGTTGGGAAAGGGCGTCGCACTGCTGGGAGGAATGTGGCTGCTCATGCGCTACATCCTGCCCTGGCTGCTGCCGCACATCGCGAGATCACAAGAGCTGCTGGTGCTTTTCGGCGTGGCCTACGCGACGTCGGTTGCGGCGCTGAGCGAGTGGTTGGGATTCAGCTCTGAGGTCGGCGCCTTTCTTGCGGGAGTGTCGTTGGCCAGCACGCCGTTCCGCGATGCGCTCGGGGCACGGCTCGTGAGTCTCCGAGATTTCCTGTTGCTGTTCTTTTTCCTCGATCTCGGTGCGCGGCTCGAGTTCACCGACACGGCAAACCAACTCACCGAGGCTCTGGTGTTGTCGGTGTTCGTCCTCGTCGGCAACCCGTTGATCGTCGTCGCCATCATGACCGCGATGCGCTACCCCGTTCGGGTGGGCTTTCTTGCCGGGCTCACCGTTGCCCAGATCTCGGAGTTTTCCTTGATCCTTGCGGCACTCGGTCTGAGCTTGGGCCACATCACCAATGCCACCGTCAGCCTGATTACGGTCGTCGGGCTGATCACCATTGGCGGCTCGACGTACTTGATCATGTACTCACACCCGATCTATGACCGGTTGAAACGGTGGCTTTCAGTCTTCGAACGACGCGACAACCGCGAGCCGGTGCCTCCTCCCACTGACTACTTCGACGTCATCCTTTTCGGGCTGGGACGATTCGGCAGCCACCTCGCCGACCGTCTCAGCCACGGCGGGCACCGGGTCCTCGCGGTCGACTTCGACCCGCATCAGGTCAAAGCCAATACCCGCGACGGTGTGACGGCGATGTTCGGTAGTGCGGAGGACGTCCACCTGCTCGAAGCTTTGCCATTGGCCAGAGCAAGATATGTTGTCAGCGCCATACCGGTGCTGCAAACGAACTTGGCGCTCCTGCACAGTCTTCACCATCATCGTTTCGAGGGCACGATCGCCCTCACCGCCCACACCCGCCACGACGCCGAGCAGCTGCGCGCCACCGGCGTTGACACGGTCCTTGAGCCGTTCTCGGCAGCGGCCCACACAACGTCGAACGCGCTACAAGAGGTCCTCACCGTGGACGAAGACGCGGCGTGCGCTGACGCCCTGGAGCGCGATCAGCGCGATCAGCGCGAACAGCGCGATCAGCGCGATCAGCGCGA
>JAHZJB010000068.1 GCA_022601135.1 Actinomycetes bacterium
GTTGTCCTGCAGTGCTTCGGGCGTAATCGTGCACATCACCGCCATCGTCTCGAGGGTGTTGGTCGGCATCTCGAGTTCGACGAAGTCGATCACCTCGCCGGTGAGCCTGCGACGAAGGTATCCGGTCACGGTGCTGCTGACCGTTACGGGCACCAGACCGACGGTGACCGGACCGTGTTCGGTTCGTTCGCCCTGCCCGGTGACCTCGATATCGGTCAGCTCCCGGGCGAAAGTCGTGTAGCCGGGGTCCTCGGCGTGAACGAGGGCGATTCCGTCCGCGAAGTTCAGGGAGTCGACCACATAGCTATCGCCCTGATGCAGGTAGACCGCCCCGGGGTGGACCGATGCCGCTGCTTGTCCTGCCCCCGCGCTGCCCACTATGCGGCCCGTAGCGCCCTCCAGGATCGCGATCTGTCCACCGGCGGAGCCCCTGATATCCACCTGGGGGTGTGGATCGACTCCGGGGGTCGGGAAGTAGCCCCGCGGCCGCCGGCGAAGCAACCCGTCGTCGACCAACGCGCGCGCGACCGCTTCCGCGTCCCACGCGCGCACCTCGGCGTCGGTCAGCGGAAGCTCGGCGGCGGCACAAAGAAGCTGCGGCCGGAGGACATACGGGTTCCCGGGATCTATGACGACACGCTCGATGGGTTTGTCCAGAAGCGCGGCGGGGTGGTTGACCAGGTAGGTGTCCAGGGGATCATCACGGGCGATCAGCACGATCAAAGCCCCCTGCCCGCGTCGGCCGGCCCGACCCGCCTGCTGCCAGAACGACGCGACGGTGCCGGGAAAACCGGCGATGACCACCGCGTCAAGACCCGCGATATCCACCCCGAGCTCCAGGGCGTTGGTCGTCGCCACGCCGAGCAATTCGCCGTCGGCCAGTGCGCGTTCCAACCGGCGCCGGTCTTCGGCGAGGTAGCCCGCCCGGTAGGAGGCAACTCGCGTCGAGAATTGCGGCGCGGTGTCGGCCAGTCGAGCCCGGGCGGCCAACGCGGTGAGTTCGGCGCCCCGGCGTGATCGAACGAACGTGAGCATGCGGGCTCCCTCGGCGACCAGGTCAGCCATCACCCGAGCGGCCTCGGCGCCGGCCGATCGTCGCACCGGCGCTCCGTTTTCCCCGACGAGCTCATCGATCAGAGCCGGTTCCCACAGCGCGACCGTGCGTGCCCCCTGCGGCGATCCGTCTTCGATCACCTCCAGCACGGTTTGACCTATCAGCTCGGAGGCGGTGATCGCGGGTTGTGCGGTGGTCGCGCTGGCGAAGATCACGGTGGGCCCGGCCCGCTCGGTGTCCGTCGCGGAATACCGAGCGCACAGCCGCAGCAGCCGACGCAGCACGATCGCGACGTTGGATCCGAAAACACCCCGGTAGTAATGGCATTCGTCAACCACGACGTAGTCGAGATTCCGGAGGAACGCCGCCCACCGGCTGTGATTGCGCAGCATGGACAGATGGATCATGTCCGGATTGGAGAAGATCCATCTGGATCGTTCCCTCGCGAAGCGCCGCACCGGCGCAGGACTGTCACCGTCGTAGGGAGTCGGAGCCACGTCGGCGAGCCCGGGAACTACGGAGGTCAGCGAGGTGGCCGCGCGCAGCTGGTCGTGGCCGAGCGCCTTGGTCGGCGCAAGGTACAGGGCCCGCGATCGCGGCTGCACCTTGAGCGCCGTCAGTATCGGCAGCTGAAAGGCGAGAGACTTTCCCGACGCGGTACCGGTGCTGAGGACGACATGGCGGCCCTCGTGAGCCAGGTCGGCCGCCGCCAGTTGATGTGACCACGGCGCCGCGATGCCGCGATCGCGAAACGCTCTCACCACATCTGGGTCGGCCCAGCGGGGCCACGAGTGTGTTCTGGCCCCCCGGGGCGGCAGGCTTGCGACGTGGCGCAACGGGTGTTCGCCGGCCTCGGTGCCCGCGACCGCGCCGGCCAGCAGCTCGTGGCCGAAATCCGACACCGGATCTGCCACCTCGGACCCTCCCGGATGTCGCCTGAACGCCGCCAAGAAACCGCTGTACGTTAATTGTTCACTACGTGATTTCCATGAAGCTGTCGCAGCGGCCCTGAACATGGTTGACTAACGGCGGTCGCAGCTTCTGTGTTCGTGTATTCGCACTCGCAGGATCGACGTTGCGGTCGCGGTTCCTGCGAGGGTTGTAGGTCGGGTTGAGTTCCGGGCACTCCACGAAGGATTGCGGTCGGAACGGGCCCGGTGCACCGGAAGTCGGTGGACCGCTCCCGGTATAGATAAGGAAAGTACGAGAGATGCCACAGGGAACTGTGAAGTGGTTCAACGCGGAGAAGGGCTTCGGCTTTATCGCCCCAGAGGACGGCTCTGCCGATGTGTTTGTCCACTACACGGAGATTCAGGGTAGCGGCTTCCGCACGCTGGAAGAGAACCAGAAGGTCGAGTTCGAGGTCGGCCAGAGCCCCAAGGGGCCGCAGGCCACCGGCGTTCGGGCCGTCTGAGAAGAAGCGGGCCTAACCAGAGAGCTCTTGATCACCCCCCGTCATCCGGTACGGAAGGCGCGGGGGTGTTCTCTGTTGGTGGAGACCGTCCTCGTCGCCGCGCCCTGCGGCCCGGCGCGGACGTTGTTGGGGCGGCTGCCTTAATGTCACTGCTGTGAGCCAGCTGTCCTTCTTCTCGGCCGAGTCGGTGCCACCGGCTTTCGCCGACCTGACCGGACTGCTGGCTGCACCGGGGCAGGTTTCCCTCCTCGGCAGCGCATCGGAGCGGGTCGCGCGGGTGTCGGTCGTGGTGGACCGGTTGTGGCGCGCTGAAGCGTTGGCCGAGATGATCGGCGAGGCCGGCTTGCGGGCTGAGATCGCCCGTACGGATGAGGACACCCCGCTGGTGCGCACCGCGATGGATCCCCGCCTCGTCGCGATCGCCGTGGAGTGGACGAGGGGAGCGGTCAAGACGGTGCCGCCCCAGTGGTTGCCCGGGCCCCGGGAACTGCGGGCCTGGACGCTGGCATCGGGAACACCGGATTCTGGCCGATATCTGCTCGGGCTGGACCCGCACGCGCCTGACACTCACTCGCCCCTCGCGTCGGCGATGATGCGAGTGGGAATAGCGCCGACACTCATCGGTACCCGCGGGACGCGTCCAGCGTTGCGGATCAGTGGCAGGCGACGGCTATCGCGCCTGGTAGAGAACGTAGGGGAACCGCCCGATGGCACCGAGGCGCTGGCGCACTGGCCGCGGGTTTAGCAGCCTTACACCCGGTGGAGGCCCGGGGGCCGGTTTGCGTCGGCGGGCCGGGGGTGTGAAATTGTCAGTTGCCGGCGGGCTGCAGCAACGGGTGCCCGGCCGACTGACAGCCTGAAGAAGTGGAGCTAGGCGAAGGTGGCTGACGAGAACCGCGTCCGGCGACTCGTGATTGTCGAGTCGCCCACCAAGGCGCGCAAAATCGCGGGATTTCTGGGAGCCAACTACATAGTCGAATCGTCCCGGGGGCACATCCGCGACCTGCCCAGGGCCGCCGCAGACGTCCCTGCCAAGTACAAGTCGGAGCCCTGGGCCCGCCTGGGTGTCAACGTGGATGCCGACTTCGAGCCGCTGTACATCATCAGCCCGGAGAAGAAGAGCACCGTTGCCGAGCTGAAGGGCCTGCTCAAGAACGTCGACGAGCTGTACCTGGCCACAGACGGCGACCGGGAGGGCGAAGCCATCGCTTGGCATCTACTCGAGACCCTGAAGCCGCGTATCCCGGTCAAGAGGATGGTGTTCCATGAGATCACCGAGCCGGCTATCCGCGCCGCCGCCGCCGACCCCCGCGACGTGGACAGCGACCTGGTGGATGCCCAGGAGACGCGGCGTATCCTCGACCGTCTCTACGGGTATGAGGTCAGCCCGGTGCTGTGGAAGAAGGTCGCGCCCAAGCTGTCGGCCGGCCGGGTGCAGTCCGTGGCGACCCGCATCATCGTCCAGCGGGAACGCGAGCGGATGGCTTTCCGCAGTGCGGGCTACTGGGATGTCACCGCCGAGCTCGACGCCAGCGTTTCGGACGCGGCCGCGTCTCCGCCGAGGTTCACCGCCAAGCTGAACACCGTCGACGGGCGGCGGGTGGCTACCGGCCGAGATTTCGACTCCCTGGGCGCGGTCAAGAAGCCCGACGAGGTACTCGTCCTCGACGAGTTGGCGGCCGGCGACCTGGCAGCGGGCTTGCGTGGCGCCCAGTTGCAGGTGTCGTCGGTGGAGCAGAAGCCCTACACCCGTCGCCCCTATCCGCCCTTCATGACTTCCACGCTGCAGCAGGAAGCCGGGCGGAAACTGAGGTTCTCCTCGGAACGCACGATGAGCATCGCCCAGCGTCTCTACGAGAACGGGTACATCACCTATATGCGCACCGACTCGACGACGCTGTCGCAGTCGGCCATTGACGCCGCCCGCAGCCAGGCCCGCCAGCTCTACGGCGAGGAGTACTTGCACCCGTCGCCACGGCAGTACACCCGCAAGGTCAAGAACGCTCAGGAAGCCCATGAGGCCATCCGCCCGGCAGGTGACGTGTTCCAGACTCCCGGTCAGCTGCACTCGGCACTCGACGGCGACGAGTTCCGGCTCTACGAGTTGATCTGGCAGCGCACGGTCGCCTCGCAGATGGCCGATGCCCGCGGTACCACGCTGTCGCTGCGCATCGCCGGTACTTCGCAGATCGGTGCTGCCAGCGACGTCCCGGCCAGAGACGTGGTGTTCAGCGCCAGCGGCCGCACCATCACGTTCCCCGGCTTCCTCAAGGCGTACGTGGAGAGCCTCGACGAGCAGGCTGGCGGCGAGGCCGATGACGCCGAGAGCAGGTTGCCGAACCTGACCCAGGGCCAGCGGGTCGACGCGACACAGCTGACGGCAGACGGGCACACCACCAGCCCGCCCGCGCGGTACACCGAAGCCTCGCTGATCAAGACGCTGGAAGACTTCGGCATCGGCCGGCCCTCGACGTACTCGTCGATCATCAAGACCATTCAGGACCGCGGCTATGTCCACAAGAAGGGCAGTGCGCTCGTCCCCTCGTGGGTCGCCTTCGCCGTCATCGGGCTGCTCGAGCAGCACTTCGCGCGCCTGGTCGACTATGACTTCACCGCGGCGATGGAGGACGAACTCGACCAAATCGCCGCCGGTAACGAGCGGCGGTCCAACTGGCTCAGCAACTTCTACTTCGGTGGCGATCATGGCGTCGAGGGCTCCATCGCCCGTGCCGGCGGGCTCAAGAAGCTCGTCGGCGGAAACCTGGAAGAGATCGACGCCAGGCTGGTCAACTCCATCAAACTGTTCGACGATGAGGAAGGCCGAGCGATCAACGTTCGCGTAGGCCGCAGCGGGCCGTATCTCGAGCGCATGGTCGCCGCCGATCCCGGGAGCCCGGGGGAGCTCACCCCGCAACGAGCCAACCTGAGCGACGACCTGACACCGGACCAGCTGACCCTCGAACTCGCCGAAAAGGCCTTTGCGACACCGCAAGAGGGCCGTTCGCTGGGGGTCGATCCGGAATCGGGCCATGAGATCGTCGCCAAGGATGGGCGATACGGGCCGTATGTCGCTGAAGTCTTGCCGGCGCCGCCGGACGATGACGGCGGAGCCTCTGGAACCCCCGCGAAGAAGGGCAAGAAACCCACCGGGCCCAAGCCGCGCACCGGTTCGCTGCTACGCACCATGGATCTCGAAACGGTGACCCTCGAGGATGCGCTGAAGCTGCTGTCGTTGCCGCGGGTGGTTGGTATCGACCCCGCCAGCAACGAGGAGATCACCGCGCAGAACGGGCGCTACGGGCCATATCTCAAGCGTGGCACCGACTCTCGTTCGCTGGCTACCGAAGAGCAGATGTTCACCATCACGTTGGAGGAAGCGCTCAAGATCTATGCCGAGCCGAAGCGTCGCGGTAGGCAGGGTGCGGCAGCTCCGCCGTTGCGCGAGTTGGGTAACGACGAGGCCAGCGGCAAGCCGATGGTGATCAAGGACGGGCGTTTCGGCCCGTACGTGACCGACGGCGAGACCAACGCCAGCCTGCGTAAAGGCGACAGCGTACTGTCGATCACCGACAGTCGGGCTTCCGAGTTGTTGGCCGACCGGCGGGCCCGGGGTCCGGTCAAGAAGGCGGCGAAAAAGACGGCGAAGAAGACCGTCAAGAAGGCAGCCAAAAAGACGGCGAAGAAAGCCGCGAAGAAAAGTTAGCCGGACACGTCCATTTCGTCGGCCGTGACCAGGTTGACCGGACGGGCCAGCTGTGTCGGCGCCGTGCGTCCGCGCAACTCGACCGTTTCCGCGACATCCCAGCACAGCGCTTCTGAGTCCACGGCTTCGCGGACGGCAACCGCGGAGGCCAGGACGTGTCCCTCCTCAGACTTCGCCAGCTCGGTCAGCCGTGCGGCCTCGTTCACCGGGTCGCCGATCACGGTGTACTCGAACCGGGCCTGGGCGCCGATGTGGCCGGCGATCGCCCGGCCGGCGGACACACCGATGCCGAACTCGACCTCCCCGAGGACCGCTATCAGCTCGTCGTGCAGTTCGCGGGACGCGGCCAGCGCTGCTCCGGAGGCATCGGGGTGTTCGATCGGCGCCCCGAAGATCGCCAGCGCGGCGTCGCCCTGGAACTTGTTGACCAACCCGCCGTGGCGGTGCACCGTGTCGACGACGATGCGGAAGAAGTCGTTGAGCAGGCTCACGACATGGGCGGCCGGGCGGGTGGCCGCCAACTGGGTGGAGCCGACCAGATCGACGAACAATACGGCCACTTCGCGTTCCTGGCCGCCGAGTTCGGTGCCACGTTCGAGTGCTCGGCGCGCGACATCCTCGCCGACGTAGCGGCCGAACAGGTCGCGTAGCCGCTGCCGTTCGGCCAGATCGCGCACCATGTCGTTGAAACCGGACTGCAGCAGCCCCAGCTCACTGGCGTCATAGATCTGCATGTGAGCGTTGTAGTTTCCGCGCTGCACCTCACTGAGCGCCCAACGCAGCTGGCGTAGCGGGTCGGCGATCGACATAGCGACCAACACTGTGCCCGCCAGCCCGATCACCAGTGCCGCGATCGCGAGCAGCAGAATGGTTGTGTTGAGCCGCTCGGCGGGTGCGGTCAGGATATGGAACTTCTTGGCCACCAGGGCCAGGACGATCGCCAGCACGGGCACCCCGGTGGACAGCAGCCAGGTCAGTACCTGGCGCAAGATCACTCCGGGCGCGTGAAAGTTCTCCGGAACGCCGCCACGCAGGGCGGCAACCGCGACCGGCCGAAGGACGCGTTCGGACTGCAGGTAGCCGATGATCGCGGTGGCGGTGGCGCCCAGTAGCGAGGCGACGGCAACCACCGGCGCCGACTTACTGGCCACCGGCCAGCTGGCGACGATGAAGACCACCGAACCCAGCAACCAATTGGTGGCGCTGATCGCCGAGCGGTAGAAGGGCATCTTCAGCGCACGGATTCGGGCCACCTCGGTGTGGGCCGGGTCGCGATCGCCAAGCAGCATGTCACGGCGCTGCCAGCGCATCACCGGGATGAGCATGCGCAGCGTCAGGTACGACGCGAAGGTGAACGACACGAACAGGTAGCCCAGGAAGATCGCCAGGTTGGTGGCGGGCAGATCCTGCAGCTGGAGGCGATCTTCGGGAGGCAGGCCGAAGCGCAGAAAGCCGACGACGAACAGCGCGCCGATGACGTCGGCCTGCAGCATGCCCAGCGTGAACACCGGCCACGGGGTGCGCGCGACCCAGCGGGCGAATGCGCGTATTCGCCCGCTCTCGGTCGTTTCGGCAGCCATTGGCTTACCGTATCCGGCTGTGCTGACGGTGACGGGCCGCCTGCGGCCGCCGTGTCGGTTCGCAGCACTACTGTTATCGGCGATGTCCGGTGTTTTTTCTGTTCTCGTGGGCCAGGACTCGGTAGAGGCCGAGTTGAGCGCCGCGGCGCGAGCGGCTCGCGGTGATGCGGCTCACTCTCCGGGGTCAGATGAGACGATGGCCGCAATCGGCACCATGACCCACGCATGGCTCATCACCGGGCCGCCGGGGTCAGGCCGTTCGGTGGCTGCGCTGTGTTTCGCCGCCGCGCTGCAGTGCACCTCGGACGGCGCTCCCGGGTGCGGTGAATGCCGGGCCTGCACCACCACGATGGCGGGCACGCACGCCGATGTCCGGCGTACCATTCCGGAAGGGCTGTCCATCGGGGTCGGCGCGATGCGCAGCATCGTGCAGATCGCCTCGCGGCGGCCCAGTACCGGGCGCTGGCAGATCGTGGTGATCGAGGACGCCGATCGGCTAACCGAGGGTGCCGCCAACGCGCTGCTGAAAGTCGTTGAGGAGCCACCGCCCTCGACCGTTTTCCTGTTGTGCGCGCCCTCGGTCGATTCCGACGACATCGCGATCACCCTGAGGTCACGCTGCCGGCACGTCGCGCTGACCACCCCGCCCGTGGAGGCCATTGCCGCGGTGTTGGTCGAGTCCGACGGGCTGCCGCAGAAGGACGCGGCATGGGCGGCCTCGGTCAGCGGTGGGCACGTCGGGCGGGCCCGGCGGCTGGCGACCGACGAGCAGGCGCGGCATCGACGACTCCGGGCGCTGGCCCTTGCGCGGGACGCGGCGACGCCGGCGCGGGCCTACGCCGCGGCCGAAGAGTTGGTGGCCACCGCAGATGCCGAAGCCAAGGCCCTGACCGCGGACCGAAACGACGCTGAGGCCGAGGAATTGCGTACCGCGCTGGGAGCCGGCGGCACGGGCAAGGGCACCGCCGGAACGATGCGAGGTGCTGCCGGTGCGATCAAGGACCTCGAACGGCGCCAGAAGTCGCGGCAGACCCGCGCATCGCGCGACGCGCTCGACCGGGCGCTGATCGACCTCGCCATGTTCTTCCGCGATGCCCTGCTCATCTCGTCGGGTGCACCAGGTATCGCCCCAAACCATCCGGACATGGCTGACAAGGTCGCGGCGATGGCAGCCCACGCAGCACCGGAGAAGCTGTTGCGTTGCATCGAGGCAGTGCTGGAATGTCGCGAGGCGCTGACGGTCAACGTCAAACCGCGGTTCGCTGTCGACGCCATGGTGGGCACCATCGGGCAGGCGCTTCGCGGTTGAGTTGGGCCGCCGCCAGCCCCTGTCGTAGACTCAGGCCGCCTCACGGTGTAGATCGTTCTTTCGGGGAGCCCTCATCGGTCCGGCACGCCGCCTTAGCTCAGTCGGCAGAGCGATTCACTCGTAATGAATAGGTCGGGGGTTCGATTCCCCCAGGCGGCTCCAGTTTGTTCATGCAGTTGAGGGTGGTTGCGGCGAGCGAGA
>JAHZJB010000069.1 GCA_022601135.1 Actinomycetes bacterium
CCGGCTGGCAGCCGCGGATCTCGATCCGTCGGCCCCCGGCGCCTATGACACGCCCCTGGGCATCACGAATCCGCCTATCGACGAGTTGTTGGACCGTGCATCGAGCAAGTACGCGCTGGTGATCTACGCCGCCAAACGCGCACGGCAGATCAACGACTATTACAACCAGCTTGGCGACGGGATTCTGGAGTACGTCGGCCCACTGGTGGAGCCCGGCCTGCAGGAGAAGCCACTGTCGATCGCGATGCGCGAGATTCACGGCGACCTGCTCGAGCACACCGAGGGCGAGTAGCGGCCACCGCTGCGACGAGACCTCGGACCACGGCGAAAATGGCGGCGACGAGCCTTCCGGGCCGACAGCAGAGGACGCGGAAGACCAGTCCCAAGCGCATCATCGTCGGTGTTGCCGGCGGCATTGCCGCCTACAAGGCGGCCACCGTTGTCCGGCAGCTCACCGAGGCGGGGCATTCGGTCCAGGTCGTTCCGACCGATTCGGCATTGCGGTTCATCGGTGCCGCCACTTTCGAGGCTCTATCGGGTAATCCGGTCCACGTCGGCGTCTTCGAGGACGTTCATGAAGTTCCGCACGTCCGGATAGGCCAGTCCGCCGACCTCGTGGTGGTCGCGCCGGCCACCGCCGACCTCCTGGCCCGCGCCACTGCCGGCCGGGCTGATGATCTGCTGACCGCGACCCTTCTCACCGCGCGGTGTCCGGTGCTCTTTGCCCCGGCCATGCACACCGAGATGTGGTTTCATCCGGCGACCGTCGACAACGTGGCCACCTTGCGCCGTCGGGGCGCGATCGTGATGGAGCCCGCGTCGGGCCGACTTACCGGCGCTGACACCGGCGCGGGCCGGTTGCCCGAGGCCGAGGAGATCAGCACGCTGGCTCACCTGCTCCTCGAACGCGGCGATGCGTTGCCGTTTGACCTGGCCGGCGTCAAAGTACTCGTCACGGCCGGGGGCACTCGGGAGCCGATCGATCCAGTCCGATTCATCGGCAACCGTAGTTCGGGAAAGCAGGGTTATGCGATGGCCCGCGTGATGGCTCAGCGCGGTGCCGACGTGACGTTGATCGCCGGCAACACCGCCGGCCTCATCGACCCGGCGGGCGTCGACGTCGTTCACGTCGGTTCGGCCGCCCAGCTTCGCGACGCCGTCTCCAAACATGCACCCGACGCGAACGTGCTCGTCATGGCCGCCGCCGTCGCCGACTTCCGCCCCGCCCACCAGGCGGCCAGCAAGATCAAGAAAGGTCCGGACGCCGCCGGAGACCCCACCATCGAACTCGTCCGCAATGACGACGTGCTCGCCAGTTCGGTGCGTGCCCGCAGGGAGGGCCAGCTGCCCAACATGAAAGCGATCGTGGGGTTTGCCGCCGAAACGGGCGACGCGAACGGCGATGTCCTGTTCTATGCTCGCGCCAAGCTGAAGCGCAAGGGATGCGATTTGCTTGTCGTCAACGCGGTCGGAGACAATCGTGCCTTCGAGGTCGACCACAATGACGGCTGGCTGCTCTCGGCCGACGGAACCGAAACGGCCATGGAGCACGGTTCGAAGACACTGCTCGCCAGCCGTATCGTGGACGCAGTTGTGGCCTTCCTACGAGGCGGGAGCGGGTAGGCCGGACGTTGACGGACTGATTATCTCAAGACCGGCTTGAGTGGAAGGGATCGACTGTGAGTGAAACGCGGCTGTTTACCAGTGAGTCGGTGACCGAAGGGCACCCCGACAAGATTTGCGACGCCATCAGCGATTCGGTGCTGGATGCCCTGCTCGCCGATGATCCCCGGTCGCGGGTCGCCGTCGAAACGCTCGTGACGACGGGCCAGGTCCACGTCGTGGGTGAAGTGACGACGGCCGCCAAGGCCGCGTTCGCCGACATCACCAACACCGTGCGCAACCGCATCCTCGACATCGGCTACGACCATTCCGACAAAGGCTTCGACGGTCTGACCTGTGGCGTGAATATCGGAATCGGTGCCCAATCGCCCGACATCGCTCAGGGGGTGGACACCGCACACGAGACGCGTGTCGAAGGTGCGGCGGATCCACTGGACGCTCAAGGCGCCGGTGATCAAGGCTTGATGTTCGGTTACGCGATTGCCGACACACCCGAGTTGATGCCATTGCCGATCGCACTGGCGCACCGGCTGTCCCGCAAGCTGACCGAGGTCCGCAAGAACGGCACCCTCGACTATCTGCGCCCAGACGGCAAGACGCAGGTCACAGTCCAGTACGAGGGCTCGACCCCGGTGCGGCTCGACACCGTGGTGCTCTCCACCCAGCATGCCGAGGGCATTGATCTGGAGGCCCAGCTCACCCCGGAGATCACCCAACACGTCATCGATGCGGCGTTGGCCGAGTTGGGCCACGAAACCCTCGACACGTCCTCGCCGCGGCTACTGGTCAATCCGACCGGCAAGTTCGTCCTCGGCGGCCCGATGGGCGATGCCGGGCTGACCGGCCGCAAGATCATCGTCGACACCTATGGTGGGTGGGCCCGCCACGGCGGCGGCGCGTTCTCCGGTAAAGATCCCTCCAAGGTGGACCGCTCGGCGGCGTACGCGATGCGCTGGGTAGCGAAGAACGTCGTTGCAGCGGGCTTGGCGGAGCGCGTCGAGGTGCAAGTCGCCTACGCAATCGGCAAAGCGGCCCCGGTGGGCCTGTTCGTGGAGACGTTCGGCACCGAAAGCGTGGACCCACTCAAGATCGAGAAGGCCATCGGCGAGGTGTTCGACCTTCGGCCCGGCGCGATTGTCCGGGATTTGAACCTGCTGCGCCCGATCTATGCGGCGACCGCTGCCTACGGACACTTTGGCCGCACCGATGTCGAGCTGCCGTGGGAGCAGACCAACAAGGTCGACGACCTCAAGAGGTCGATCTGATAGTGGGGCAGCCGTGCTGATGGACCACCCGGGCTGCACCGAGCCGTGGCCCGGACGGTCAGGAGACGAACTCGTAGTCGTCGATGGGAAAGTGCCGACTGCGCCAGTACGCCTCTAACGTGGTAGCCGGCCGCAGCGGCACATCACCATGTTGGTCGAAGTAGTAGCTGTTGGCCCGTTGACAGCTGTCCTGCCAGAAGATCTGCCGGTGGCGCTTGCTCATCATTTCGGCGAAGTAGCGGTCGTTGGCCTCCCTGCGGACCTCCACGCGGCGGGCGCCCCGCCGGCGTGCCGTATCGAGGCAGCGGACGATGTGACGGGTCTGGGCCTCGATCAGGGCGAAGTATGAGGAACCTACGTAGCCGTATGGTCCGAACACCGTGAAGAAGTTCGGGAAGCCCGGCACACTCACGCCTTCGTAGGCCTGCAGTCGGTTCTCGTCCCAGAACCTGGCCAGCGAGCGACCTCCGGGGCCGTGCACCGGGAAAGTGGGCGCCGAGGGTTCGTCGTCGGGCGCGGAGAACATCGCGAACCCGGTGGCCAGGATGAGCACGTCGACCTCGTGGAGGCCGCCCGGGGAAGTCGCGACGCCCGACCGGGTGATCGTGTCGATGGGCGCCGTGACCAGATCGACGTTGTCGCGGTTGAACGTCGAAAGGTACGTGTTGTGAAATCCAGGCCGTTTGCAGCCCACCGCGTACCGGGGCGTGAGCTGGTCTCTGACCGCCGGATCGTTGACCTGCTTGCGCAGGTATGCCCGGCCCAGCCCTTCCATCCGTTTGGCCAGCGGGTTGACCGTGAAGTATTGCGCTGCCAGCGGGAACGTGAACTCTACGTAGGCCTGGCTGAGCAGGCGCTGCAGGGTCCGGCCGGCCGGCCACCGCATCATCCGCCGCGCCAGACCGGACAGCGGCACGTCGAACTTGGGAAAGCACCAGATCGGAGTGCGTTGGAAGACGAACAGTCGCTCAACGATGGGTGCGATCTCAGGGATCACCTGTACCGCGGACGCGCCGGTACCGATGATGGCCACGCGCCTGCCGGCCACCTCCAGGCCATGGTCCCAGCGCGCCGTGTGGACGGTCGGCCCGGCGAAGGAGTCGACGCCGGCGATGTCAGGCAGGTTCGGAACCGTCAACACGCCACTGGCATTAACCAGGAACCTCGCCGTAACCGTTTCGGTGTTGCTCCCGGAACTCAGACGAATCCTCCAAAAGCCTTGTGAATCATCGAAATCGGCCCCCAGTACGGTGGTGCCGAACCGGATTTTGGGCCGCAGCCCGTAGCTGTCCACGCAGTGCGCGGCGTAGGCCCGCAGCTCATGTCCGGGCGCGTAGGTCCGAGACCAGGCGTCGCTTTGCTCGAAGGAGAACTGATACGAGAACGACGGAATGTCCACCGCGATTCCGGGATAGGTGTTCCAGTACCACGTGCCCCCGGGTCCCTCACCGGCCTCGATGATCAAATAGTCGTGCAACCCTGATCGGTCGAGCGCAATGGCGGTCCCGATACCGGAGAAACCGGCGCCCACGATCGCCGTCTCGTAGTCGGGCGCGGTGTGTTCCAGCGTTGCCATCCGACCTCCCCGGGGCTGGGCCAGCCTCACCCTAGCGCGGCCCGCAACGCTCTCAGGCCGCGATCGGTGGCGTCCGTCGCGGCAGGCACCACGCCGGCGTAGGCGATGAAGCCGTGCACCAGCGACTCGGCGTTGTGCAGTTCGACCCGGACCCCGGCCTCGGTCAGCAGTTCGGCGTACCGGACCCCGTCGTCACGCAACGGGTCATGACCGGCGACAGCGACATAGGCCGCTGCCAGGCCGGACAGATTCCCCCGCGCCGGTACCAGGGTAGCCGGGGGCGCGGACAGGTCGGTGTCACCGACGTACCAACGGGTGAAGCCCTTGCATGCGGCCAGGGTGAGGATCGGCGCCTCGGCGTTCTCGGCGAAAGACGGCAGCGAGGTATCGAACGTGGTCGACGGGTACCACAGCAGTTGAAACCGCACCGGGAGGCCGGCATCGCGGGCCAACTGAGCCATCACCGCTGCCAGGTTCCCGCCCGCGGAGTCGCCGGCCACCGCCAGGCGAGCCGGATCGGCGCCAAGCTGGCCGGCATTGCGGGCCACCCACCTGGTCACCGCCCAGACATCCTCGACGGCGGCGGGAAAGGGGTGCTCGGGTGCCAGCCGGTAGTCCACCGACACCACCACAGCCTCGGCGCCGACAGCGTGCATACGCGCCGGTCCGTCGTAGGTGTCCAGGTCGCCGACCGACCACCCGCCGCCATGGATGAAGACAACCACCGGGAGCACGGACTGCTCCGAGGGCGGACGGTAGACGCGCACGCGGATGGGCCCATCCGGACCGTCGATGCTGCGGTCGGCGACCGTCACCTCAGGATGCACCGCTCGGCGTGGGAGGTCGGCGAATCGTTGGCGCGCCTGTTCCGGGCCGTCCTCGGTGGTCAGCTGAAACGGAACAACCTCGAGCACCTGCTGCAGGACGTCATCCAACGACATGGCACACACCGTACGCATCACGGATTCGGTGACGTCTCCACCCATCCCGATGGCTTCACGGAGTCCCGGACCAGGAAGCGGGCCTGCCACCGGACGCTGCCGTCCCGGTTGACCCGGTGACGGCATCCTGCCCGTAAACCAGCACCCCACTCGCAGCTACGGCAACTCGATGAACATCGCCTTGAACCTGGGTGGCCGCTGACCAGCGCAAACGACTGCTGCTGCGCAAGATCACAATCGGGTATTCTGGCGATGCCTGAGGCGGTGAGCCTCACGAAGTGAGCCTGAGACCCGGCCGGACGACCGCGGCGCTCGGGCTTCGCGCTCTTCTGGCGACTTACTGTCCGGTCCGACGCGGCCGGCCGACCGTCGACGTGTCTCTCTGTCGCCGCGCTAATCAGTAATCAGATGGTTAAACGTCGCGCTCCCCGATGACCACGGGGCGAATCCGGGCCTTCCACTCACCCCCCTTAGCCCAGCACCAGGCGATGGCGTCGGGAACCGCGAGCATGAGCTCCGTGGGCGCGTTCCTGTGTTCGGGCGTTGTCACTGGCCGGTTGGCGCAGGCAGGCCTCCCGGCCCTGCTTTTCGGTCCGATAGTTGGCCCCGGCGCGATAAACAACGGCTTGGACTCCCGCGGAGACGATCGCCCCGGCGATCTGGCGTTTGCTCATCCTGCCGGCATGTACCGGTAGGCGACGGCTTGGCAGACGTCGAGAGATGTTTTCACGTGGTCCACCGTCTCACCGCCGACCGACAACGCGATCAGGGCCAGGAATGAAAGATCAGGCTCTTCATGTCAGCGCCACTGCGCCAGCGCTCGGGCGAGTTACGAGGCGAACTCCGGGCCGTTATTCGGTCAGTGCGAACCCGCCGTTCAAGCCGCCTTGTGCGCAGAGTGGCCGCCGCCGTCGAACCCGCCGGAACCTCACCCGGCCGGTCCGCGAGTCCAGGCCTGGGACTGAGACCTTCGCGGCTCTGGGAACGACGACGGACGGAAAACGGACGGTGAGGTCGCAATAGGCGGCCTGGCTGCGTGAGCAGCGTTGGACGATGCGGCGGGCGCGAATGTAGTCCGACAGGTCAATCTCGACCGACGCAGTGACCTTCTTGTGCCCGCCGGCGCCGGGGCAACAGAAGCGGTCAGAGCGGCGTGCGCGTCGCCGTCCCGCGCAATTAGCGCAGCTCAGACAGCTTCAGGCCGCTTCACACGCGGATGAATTTCTGTTCGCCCACGCCGAACATGCCGTCGACCGACAGGTCGACGTCGTCGTTGTGGATCCGGCCCTCGAACCAGCCGTAGGGCGCGTAGTACTCGGCCAGCGATCGTCGGGGGCCGACGTGTAGCTCGGAACGGACCGTCGGGGTGAACCGCACGTCGACCTGACCCGACCGGTCGACGTCGCGCACTATCCAGGTGCCCCACGGTCCATCGGGTCGTTCCACGCGGACGGCGGGCAGGCGATGGACCCGGTTGCCGAGCCAGACGGCGTTCTCGTTGTAGCGCTGCGGGTCTCGCACCTGATTGTCGGTCAGGTTGAAGCCCTCGACCCGCCCCTGGCTGGAACGGCGCGCCGCGGTCACCCAGTCGTACTGCATGGGTGAGGGGTAGTCCCCGTGGTGATCGTCGAGGATCATGAACGAACGGTCGGGATCGAACACGGTGAGGTCGGTGCCGGCGCGGAGCATGCCGGCGAACGGCATCATCGTCTTGTGCGAGTACAGCGCACGATCGTCGGAGAACGGGTGGCAGATCACGAGATGCCCGGCTTCGCCGGGAGCGCAGCGCCCGGCGCCGTGCAACTCGAGTGGCACCAGGGCGTCGCGCCCCGGGTGGGTCGCGTCCACCGCCACCAGTCCCGCATCGATCTCGTTGGTGAGCTGCATCGCGAAGTGGCCGACGCGACCGTGCGACCGGGTGTGGTTCAGGCCGCGAGCGACATGCACCATCGACGTCGGCACCCTCTTCTCCCACCGGCGGATGGTGGCTGCGTGTTTGTCGACGACCAGTACCTGCAGCAGTGAGATCGACTTCGTGTCGTAGATGGCACCGAGGACGAACATGTCGTCGTCACCGAGCTGAAAGGCCTCCCACTCTTTGAGCCGGGCGTTGCGTGCGGCCCGCAGCAGGCGACCACGAGCTCCGGTGGTTCTGACGACCTCGAGTGGGTTGATCCGCGCGATCGGGCCGTCGTAGGTTCCGAACTGGTAGTGACCGTCGATCACCAGCTGGGCGGGTGGTGTCTCGCGCGTGCGTAGCGGGCCGGAATCGTCGGCGGCCGACGGGGTGTTTGTGCCCACTGCCGGATCGTACCGAGCGCTGCTGGTGTGGTTCTTGCGGCGGCCGGGAACCGGAGCGCCGGTCGTCGGGACCGTCTGCTAGACCTGCGGTGTGATGACTACCCGTCAGGCCGCCGAGCACGAACCGGTGGCGCGGGTGCTGCCCATGCTGACGGTGCCGCATCTGGACCGCGACTTCGACTATCTGGTGTCGGCGGATCAGTCCGATGACGCCCAGCCGGGGGTGCGGGTGCGGGTTCGGTTCCACGGTCGGCTGGTCGACGCTTTCGTTCTCGAAAGACGTTCCGAAACAGACCATGCCGGCAAACTCGGCTGGCTGGACAAAGTGGTCTCGGCAGAGCGTGTACTGACCCATGATGTTCGCCGACTGGTCGACGCGGTTGCCGCGCGGTACGCGGGGACCCGCCCCGACGTGCTGCGTCTCGCCGTGCCACCGCGGCACGCCAACGTGGAGAAAAAGCCCGTACCGCAACTCGGGCCCTTGCCGGGCAGCTTCGCAGAGCCGGTGGACACGTCCGGCTGGTCCGTCTACAGCGGTGGGGAACAGTTCATCGCCGCTCTTGGCGGCAGCCGTGCGGCGCGGGCCGGATGGCAGGTGTTGCCGGGTGATTCATGGTCGCAGCGGCTGGCCGAGGCGGCCGCTGTGACCTTGAACTCGGGGCGCGGCGTGCTCGCGGTGGTTCCCGATCAACGCGATGTGGTTCGGCTTCACAGCGCTGCGGTGACTGTGGTCGAGGAGAGCAGGGTCGTCGCGTTGTCAGCGGGTCTTGGCCCAGCGGAACGCTACCGGCGTTGGCTGTCGGTGCTGCGCGGCGATGCGCGGCTGGTGATCGGCACCCGCAGCGCAGTCTTCGCGCCGGTGGCTGAGCTGGGTCTGGTGATCGTGTGGGACGACGGCGATGATTCGCTGGCCGAACCGCGCGCGCCCTACCCACACGCCCGCGAGGTGGCGATGCTGCGCGCTCACCAAGTGCGCTGTGCCGCATTGCTCGGTGGCTACGCGCGCACCGCCGAAGTGCAGGCGCTGGTGCGCAGCGGATGGGCGCACGACCTGGCGGCGCCGCGGCAGGCACTGCGGATGCACGCACCGCGCGTGGTCGCACTGGAGGACAGCGCCTACGCGCAGCAACGAGACCCGGCCGCGCACACCGCGAGGCTGCCGTCGGTAGCCCTCGATGCCGCTCGGGCCGCACTTGAGCGTGGTTCGCCGGTGCTGGTGCAAGTGCCCCGGCGCGGCTACGTTCCGTCGCTGGCGTGCGGACGGTGCCGCACCATCGCCAGGTGCCGGCACTGCACCGGCCCCCTTTCGCTGCCCGGTCGCGACGACCCCGGCGCGGTGTGTCGATGGTGTGGGCGTGCCGAGGTGGGCCTGCGCTGCGCGCGGTGCGGTTCCGAGGCGGTACGTGCTGTCGTCGTCGGTGCCCGCCGCACCGCCGAGGAACTGGGCCGGGCCTTGCCCGGGGTACCGGTGATCACCTCCGGCGGCGACGACGTTGTGGACTCCGTGCCGCAGCGCCCCGCAGTGGTGGTCGCGACACCGGGCGTCGAACCGGCGGCCGCCGGCGGATACGGCGCGGCGTTGTTGCTGGACGGCTGGGCGTTGCTGGGCAGGCAGGATCTCCGTGCCGCCGAGGACACGCTGCGGCGCTGGATGGCCGCGGCCGCCCTGGTCCGCAGCCGGGACGAGGGCGGCCTCGTCGTGGCCGTCGCGGAATCCGCGCTGGCCACCGTGCAGGCGCTCATCCGGTGGGACCCGATCGGACACGCCCAGGTCGAACTCGACTCTCGCGGGGAAGTCGGCCTGCCTCCCGCCGTGCACATCGCGGCGGTAGACGGGACCCCGGACGCGGTGTCGGCGCTGGTGGAATCCGCGCAGCTGCCGCCGGCCGGTGATCGGATCGGGCCGGTCGACCTGCCGGTGGGAGCGCGCAGGCCGCCCGGCGTTCCGGCCGACCTACCGGTCAGCAGGATGTTGGTACGAGTCCCGCGGGATGGAGGCCTGGCGTTGGCCGCGGGGTTGCGAAGGGCCATCGCGATTCAGAGTGCCCGCCACGATCAGGAGCCGGTTCGTGTGCAGATCGACCCGTTGCACATAGGGTGATTCCGACGGCACCGTGACGGGGGGTAACCATGGGGCGCCTGGTCAGGTGGCTGATACCGGTACTGGTCATCGGTTTTGGGCTGCTATGGCCGGTGATTTTCGCCGGCGGAACCGACGCATCCGACGGTTCCGCGGTCTATGACCCGGTGGTGATCACCGACTACGACGTCAACATCGTGGTCGATGACTCCGGTGAACTGCGCGCTGTGGAGACGATCACCACCGAGTTCCCGGGTGGGCGGCATGGCATATTCCGGTACTGGGACGTCGCCAACCCCAACAATCCCAAGCTGCGTCAGACGCCGGAGATCACCGCCGTCCGTCTTGACGGCACGGCGGCGAAATATCAGATGCTGTGGGAGGACGGCGAGCGATTCCGGGTGGCCAAGATCGGCGATCCGGACCGGACGCTCAGATCCGGAACCCACGTATTCGAGATCAGCTACACGATTCCGGGTGTTCTGGACCCCGGCGACACCGGTGCGGACCGGCGGTTTGCGGAGTCGGTCGACGGCTCCGGGGCGCGACCGCCTGCGGAGGGATCGACGACTGAGGTTGGATCGATGCCGGCTGAAGCTGGATTGACGTCTCCGCCGTCGGTCTTCTTCTGGAATGTCATCGCCCCGTCCTGGAACAACCGCATCGACCGGGCCGACATCTCCGTCAGCCTCCCCGGTGAAGTCGGCGTCGCTCAGTGCTCGGTCGGGTACGGAGTCGGTAGCGCCTGCGACGACCTTACGGTCAACGGCACGACGGTCACCCTGTCCGCCACCGCCCTGGCCCCGCGCACGCCGGTCACGGTGCGGGCGGGCGTAGACGTCCCAACTCCGCCGCAGAACACCCTGCCCTGGTCGTTCAGCTGGGATCGCGTCCTGGGGCAGTCGGTGTCCGGCCCGATCTGGGCAGCCGGGCTCAGCGTGCTCTTCGGCCTTGGCGCAACGCTGTGGTATCGAACGACATTGGAGCGCTCGCCGGGCTTCCCGCTGCAGTATGGGCCTCCGCCCGGGCTCGGCCCGGTGCAGACCGAATACATCCGCACCGAGACAGTTCCCAAGAACGGACTCACCGCCACCTTGTTCTATCTGGCCGAGCGCAAACTGGTCGCCCTGGAGCAAGTCGCTGACAAACAGTGGAACGTCCGCGGGATCGGCAACCCCGACCAGTGGGCCAACGTCGATCCGGTCAGCGGCGCGGTGGCCTCGGCGCTGAAGGTGGACAGGCCAGGCAGCCTGTTCGAGGCCAAGAAGACGGTCAAGTCGGGCAAGAAGCTCAGTACGGCCAAGACCAACATGACCAAGGCCGTCGAGGACTGGGCCGTGGCCGACGGTTTTCTGGTCAAGCGCAACAAAGAACTATGGGTTCGCGCCGCCAACGCGGCGGCGTTCATCTTGATGATCTGCGCGTTCTTCCGGTGGGGCTTTCCCGCCACGATGTGGGCCTTGCCGTTCGCGGCATTCTGGATCTGCTCGGTGCGGTCGTGGAACCCCGGAGTCGGCACGCGGCGCACGGCTGCCGGCCGCGCGCTGTGGTCGCGGGTAGGCGGTTTCCACCGGATGCTGTCTACCGACTCGGCCGAAGCCCGGTTCGACTTCGGGGCCAGGAAAGACCTGTACTCGGCCTACGTGCCGTTCGCGGTCGCCGCCGGTGCGGCTGCGCTGTGGGCCAAGAAGTACGAGGCCTCCACCGGTACCGCTGCACCCCAGCCGGATTGGTACAGCCCGTCGGCCGCAGCGGGGTGGGGTCTCTCACGAGGCTCGGGCGGGCCGGACTTCGACAGTTTCGAATCGGCGCTGTCGTCGTCGATCGGCGCCTACACCGCATCTCAGTCGTCGTCCTCGTCCGGTGGGGGCGGCTTCAGCGGTGGTGGCGGCGGCGGTGGCGGAGGCGGAGGAGGTGGATCATGGTGAGATTCCTGTTGGTCGTCGCGCTGGTCCTGGCGATTCTGGTGCTGATCGGATTTGTGCTCGGCTACAACAAGATTCGCGGTGCCGACATCCGGGTCGCCGAAGCGCTCTCCGGTATCGATGTCGAGCTGACGCGGCGAGCTTCGCTGATCCCCAGCCTCGTGCACACCGTGCAGACGTTCGCCGGGCACGAGAAGGGAATTCTGGACCATGTGACCAACGCCCGTGCGGCGTTGACGGCCGCGACGACCGGTGACTCCGTCGCACAGCGCAGCGCCGCCGAGAAGGATCTCGACACCGCGCTGGCGCCGCTGCTGGCGTTGGGGCAGACCTATCCACAGTTGAACTCGTCGAATAATTTCCTGAATCTGCAGGAAAATCTGACGGATACCGAGAACAAGCTGGCTTTCGCCCGTCAGTACTACAACGACGCGGTCGCGACGTTGAATCGGTCGCTCACCACGATCCCGTGGATGTTCGTCGCTCCGCTGGCCGGGGTGTCCGAGCGGGAGTATTACCAGACGCCTCGGTAGTCCAGACCTCGTGAAGGGCCGGCGAAAGGCTCCTTACACTTGGCGCGGTGCGCATTGTCTTCGCCGGCACTCCCGAACCGGCACTACCGTCGTTACGCCGGCTTCTGGGATCGACCCGGCACGACGTCGTCGCGGTGGTGTCCCGTCCCGATGCCGCTACCGGGCGCCGGGGGCGCCCAACACCGTCCCCGGTGTCGCAACTGGCGCTGGAGGCATGTGTGCCGTCCGGCATTCCGTTGCTGCGGCCCGCGCGCCCCAATTCCGATGAGTTCGTGGCCGAGCTGACCGAACTGGCCCCGGACTGCTGCGCCGTCGTGGCCTACGGGGCGCTATTGGGCGATCGGCTACTCGCGGTCCCCGCCCACGGTTGGGTCAACCTGCATTTCTCCCTGCTGCCGGCGTGGCGCGGAGCAGCGCCGGTGCAGGCGTCGATAGCCGCCGGTGATGCGGTGACCGGCGCGACGACCTTCCGGATCGAGCGCACGCTGGATTCCGGCCCGGTCTACGGAGTCGTGACCGAGGCCATCCGCCCCACCGATACCGCGGGGGACCTGCTGGGGCGGCTGTCGGTATCGGGAGCGGCGCTGCTGGAGTCCACCCTCGACGGGATCGCCGACGGCATCCTCAACGCAGTACCGCAACCGCGGGAAGGCGTCACCGCCGCACCGAAAATTACCGTCGACGATGCCAGGATTCGATGGGATCTTCCCGCGCAGGCGGTCGAGCGCAGAATTCGTGCCGTGACGCCTCATCCCGGAGCCTGGACCATGATCGGCGATCTGAGGTTCAAGGTAGGCCCCGTCAGCATCGATGCCCCTGGCCACGCCGACGCTCAGAACGTTCTGGAGCCGGGCGCGATTCTGGTGGCCCGCGACGGTGTGCGGGTGGGTACGGGGTCGCGGCCGGTGCTGCTGGACCGGATCCAGCCACCGGGGAAGAAGCCGATGATCGCCGCGGACTGGGCTCGAGGTGCCCGCCTGGCCGAGGGTGAGCGGGCCCGATGACCCGACCCGGCAAGCGGCAACCAGCCCGGCGCAGAGATTTCGACCCGGCCCGGCGGGCGGCGTTCGACGTGCTGCGGGCGGTCTCGGAGCGCGACGCCTACGCGAACCTGGCGCTGCCGGCGATCCTGCGGGAGCGCCGAATCGTGGGCCGGGACGCGGCGTTCGCGACGGAACTGACCTATGGCACCTGCCGTACCCGGGGATTGCTCGACGCGGTCATCATCCACGCGGCGGGCCGCCCGATCACCAAGATCGATCCGGTGTTACTGGACCTGCTCCGGTTGGGCAGTTACCAGCTGCTGCGTACCCGGGTCGGCCAGCATGCGGCGGTATCGACCACCGTTGAGCAGGCTGCCGTTGAATTCGACTCGGCGCGTGCAGGATTCGTCAACGGCGTGCTGCGCACGATTTCTGCGCGCGACGAACGTGAATGGGTGGACGAGCTCGCGCCGCCGGCGGCAACGGATCCCGTGGGCAATCTGGCGTTCGCGCACGCCCACCCGCGATGGATCGCGCAGGCCTTCGCGGATGCGCTGGGCGCCGCCGCGGGGGAGTTGTCCGCATTGCTGGCCAGCGACGATGACCGTCCCGATGTGCACCTTGCGGCCAGACCAACCTCGTTGACCGCAGATGCGCTCGCCAACCAGGTCAGCGGCACGGTCGGCCGATACTCGCCCTACGCGGTGTATTTGGCCGGTGGTGATCCCGGGCTGCTCGCGCCCGTTCGCGACGGCATGGCCCTGGTCCAGGATGAGGGGAGTCAGCTGGTGGCCCGGGCGCTGGTCCGGGCGCCCCTGGACGGGGTCGACGCTGGGCGGTGGCTGGATCTGTGCGCAGGGCCGGGTGGCAAGACCGCGCTGCTGGCTGCGATGGGGCAGGCGGCCGGGATCGACGGTCTCAACGTCACGGCGGTGGAACCGGCATCGCGCCGGGCTGCCCTTGTCGCGGAGAACTGCGCCGGCCTGCCGGTCGAGGTGGTGTCGGTGGACGGCCGCGAGTCGGGCCTGGAGCCTGGGTTCGATCGGGTGCTCGTCGATGCGCCCTGCACTGGTCTGGGAGCGCTGCGACGCCGGCCGGAGGCTCGCTGGCGCCGCCAGCCCGGGGACGTGCCCGCGCTGGTAAGGCTGCAGCGAGAACTGCTGGCGTCCGCGATCCGGCTGACCAGGCCGGGCGGCGTCGTGCTGTATGCCACGTGCTCGCCGCATCTGGCCGAAACGGTCGGGGTTGTCGCTGACGCGCTGCGCCGGTACTCGGTCTCGGCGATCGACGCCCGGGCGTTGTTCGAACCGGCCGACAATCTTGGCCCCGGGCCGCACGTTCAGCTGTGGCCGCACCGGCACGGCACCGACGCGATGTTCACGGCCGCGCTGCACGTAGGCTGACGTTCATGTCCGTGCCGGATGCAGACTCAGCTCCGCTGATTGCTCCCTCCATTCTGGCCGCCGACTTCGCCCGGCTGGCCGATGAGACCGCGGCGGTGCGCGGTGCCGACTGGCTGCACGTCGACGTCATGGACAACCACTTCGTTCCGAACCTCACGCTGGGTCTTCCGGTCGTGGAATCGCTGCTGAAGGTGACCGACATTCCGATGGATTGTCACTTGATGATTGACGATCCCCATCGTTGGGCACCGCCCTACGCGGAGGCCGGCGCCTACAACGTGACGTTCCATGCGGAGGCATCAGACGACCCGGTGGGCGTGGCCCGGGACATCCGTGCCGCCGGCGCCAAGGCGGGATTGGCGATCAAGCCGGGCACGCCGCTGGAGCCCTACCTGGACATCATGCGGGAATTCGATACCGCGTTGATCATGTCGGTGGAGCCGGGTTTCGGCGGCCAGAAGTTCATCCCTGAGGTACTGCCCAAGGTGGCGGTCCTGCGCCGCCTCGTCGCATCGGGCGAGTTGACTGTCATTGTCGAGATCGATGGCGGCATCAACGACGACACCATCGAACAGGCCGCCGAAGCCGGCGTCGATTGCTTCGTCGCCGGTTCGGCCGTCTACAGCGCCGCCGACCCTGCCGCCGCCGTGGCGGCGCTCCGCAGCCAGGCCGCGCGCTCGTCCCGACATCTGTCGCTATGAACCTCGACGCCGCGATGCGGGCGGCCATCGAGCAAGCTGACCGGGTCAAGGGGCGCACCTACCCGAATCCACCTGTGGGAGCTGTCATCCTGGACCGCGACGGCGAGGTGGCGGGCGTCGGAGCCACCGCACCGGCCGGTGGCCCGCACGCCGAGGTGTTGGCGCTGCGTCGAGCCGGGAGCCGAGCCGTCGGCGGTACCGCGGTCGTCACTCTGGAACCATGCAACCATTCCGGACGAACACCACCATGTGTGGATGCGATTGTCTCAGCACAGGTTTCGTCGGTGGTTTATGCGGTACAGGACCCCAACCCGATGGCTGCCGGCGGTGCAGCCCGACTCGCCGAAGCCGGGATCCGGGTCACCCCCGGTGTATTGTCCGACTCGGTTGGGGGTGGCTCACTGCGGGAGTGGCTGCACAAGCAACGAACTGGATTACCGCACGTCACGTGGAAATTCGCCACCAGCATCGACGGGCGCAGCGCTGCTGCCGATGGGACCAGCCAGTGGATCACCAGCGAGGCCGCCCGCGCCGACGTGCATCGCCGCCGCGCTGCCGCCGATGCGATCGTGGTCGGAACGGGCACGATCTTCGTCGACGACCCGACGCTGACCGCTCGGCTCACCGGTGGCAGTCTGGCCGAGAACCAGCCGCTTCGCGTGGTCGTGGGGGAGCGCGAAATTTCCCCGGACGCAAAGGTTTTGAATGACGACTCAGCGACCATGGTGATCCGCACCCGGGATCCCCACGAAGTGGTCGGGGCGCTCTCGGACCGTACGGATATTTTGCTGGAGGGCGGTCCGACGCTGGCAGGAGCGTTCTTACGGGCCGGTGCGATCGATCGAATTCTGGCCTACGTGGCACCAATTCTGTTGGGCGGGCCCATCGCCGCCGTCGACGACGTCGGGGTGCTCAGCATCGCGCACGCCCAGCGGTGGCGCTTCGATGCGATGGAGCCGATGGGGCCTGACGTGCTACTCAGCCTCAAACCTACGTAGCAGTCGCCGGATCGTGATTGGCTTGTTACCCAATCGTTTCGGCTTATCCACATTGCCGCATGGCGTGTGCGTTGTCACAACCCGGCGGGTTCGTCGGCGGGCGTGTCGGGACCGCGGTCTCGATACAATCGAGCCATAACCCGGGCACCAACATCGGACGGGTCTTTCGCGCTTTCGCCAATGAATTGCGCACGGCGACCACAAACACACGCAAAGGAAGATCAAGCATGACTGCACTGCAGGACTGGCTCGGTACCAGTCCGGCCACCCCCTACAGCATCAAGGCCATGATCCGCGGGGCCTGGCGGGGTCTGATCTCCGAGGAATCCGTGCCCGCACAGCGGCCTCAGCTCATGGCCCGTGGGATCGAACGCTGCTGAGGGGAATCGTCGGGCGCCGACCGCTCAGCCTCCACGGCGTGCACGTCGCGGGAAGCGATGAGCAGTCCCAGTACCGCGCCCACCACGCACACGACCGCGGTGATCGTGAAGATCTCGGCGTACTGCAGGACGTAGGCCTCGCGGATCCGGCCGGCCTCGGCTGACAACCGTTCGGCCAGGGTGGCCCCGTCTGTTGTCACCGGCAGGCTGGCCAGATGCTGGTTGAATCGGTAGAGCCCCCAGGCGCTCAGTGCCGCGATGCCGATCAGCATGCCGATCATCCGGGCCACGACCACCGCTGCCGAGGCGATGCCGTGCTGGGCGGCCGGTACCACCCGCAGCGTCGCCGACGTCAGCGGTCCGATCACCAACCCGAGACCGAGGCCGGTGATCGCCAGATCGGTATCCAGCGCGGGCACCGTGAACAACCCGAGGTCGTGGCGCGCCGCCAGCAGATCGACCGGCCACTGCGCGATCAACAGATAGCCGCCGGCGGCGATGAGCAAACCGGCAAACGTGATGATCCGGTCACCGACCCGGGTGGCCAGCCAGCCACCGAGCAATGCCCCGATCGGCAGCGCCACCAGGAAGCGCAGCAGCAGGAAGGCGGCTTGGTTCTGGTCCTGGCCGAGGACACCCTGGCCGAAAAGCTCGACATTGACCAGGGTCACCATCAAGGCTGCCCCAGCCGCCAACGACGCACCCAGTGCGGCCAGAAAAGGTCTGAAATGCACTCCCGCCGGTTCCAGCAGGCGGGTGCGGGCAAACTTCTCCCAGACGAAGAACGCCACGGCAGCCACGGCGGCCGCGATCAGCACCGGTGCACCCCAGCTGGGTAGCACCTCCTTGCCGTCCGGTTTGGGGTTGTAGAGCCCGATCACCGCCAGGCCGAGCGCGATGGCCAGCAGCAGACCGCCGACCACGTCGACCTTCTGGGGATCATCGGTCGATTGTCGGCCGGGCAGGCTGAAGTGGATCATCGCCATCGCGATCATCGCCAACGGCACGTTCACCCAGAACACCGACTGCCAATGCTGGAACAGCCACACCAGGGAGATGCCGTAGATAGGGCCAAGCACGCTGCCCAATTCCTGCGCGGCACCTACACCGCCGAGCACGGCCGCGCGGTTGCGGGCCGCCCACAGGTCGGCGGCCAGCGCAAGCGTCACCGGCAGCAGAGCTCCGCTGGCAGTGCCCTGGATAACGCGGCCGATCACCAACACCGTGAGATCGGTGGACAGCGCCGTGATCACCGATCCGAGTGCGAAACCGGCCAGGCTGACCTGGATCAGCATCTTGCGACCGAAGCGGTCCGAGGCCCGGCCCAACAGCGGCATCGCCGCGATGTAGCCGAGCAGGTAACCGGTGATGATGGGCGTCACCCGTTGGATCTGATTCACGCCGATACCGACATCACGCATGATGTCGGTCATGATCGTGACGACGACGTAGGTGTCGAGCGCGCCAAGCACCACTGCCAGGCTGCCCGCGCTGATGGCAATCCGGCGGTTGGTCCGGCCCGAATTCACCGCCGGCTTGGACGCCGACGCGATGGCCGAGGGCGACGCACCCATCACACAGCGGGTCTGTCGACGCTCACCGGCTCGCCCCACTTCGACAGAGTCATGGTGACGCTGTTTCCGGGGCTGGGGTCCAGCTGGACCTGCATCAGCTCGTGGTCACCGTCCTGTGCGATCCAGGCGGTGCCGGGCACCGGAGCCGTCGCCGCGATCTGCGGGGCGATCTTGTTGACCGCGTCGGCGGAGACGTTGCCGGTGATGCGCACGGTTTCGGCGCCCTCCACCGTCTCTCTGCCTTCGGCCTGGGCGTCGGAGAAGTTCGCCAGCACGTTGGCCAGGCCGACATCGGGATTCAGGATCGCGGCGACGTCGTAGATGTCGGAGGCGGGCCCGAAGTTCGACAGGCTGCCCCCTGCGGTGATCGCGGCCCAGAGGTCGTTGTCGAACACCACGAACTCCACATCTTGGAGTTGCTGGCCCAAAAATATGATGTCGGCGGTCCCCTTGGCGGCGACTGCCGGGGTCTGCGTGAGATCGCCGACCAGGCTCTCGACCGGAAGATCTGGGACCTCGCCCTGCACGGTGAGGGTGAGGTGCGCGCTGGTCTGATCCGTGGTCGTGGCGCTCGACTCTTTCAACAAGACGGTCGGATCAGGGAGATCTTTGGCGGAATCCTTCGACGACGAGCCTGAGCACCCGGCAACGAGGGCAATAATGGCGACGAGGGCGGCGAAGATCGCCAGAAGGCGGGTCTGCATTCCTGCATCGTAGTAGGTACGCGGGCGTAGACGCGCTGCCCGTGACCGGGGTCATCCCGCTCGGGTCAATCCGGGCCGCGGGCTGGGCACCGCGTTCCCTTAGGCTGGTCGCGTGTTCACCGGGATCGTCGAAGAGCTGGGTGAAGTCGTCGGCCGGGAGAACCTCGGTGATTCGGCCCGACTCGTCATCCGCGGACGGATCGTGACATCGGACGCCGCCCATGGCGACTCCATCGCCGTCAACGGCGTCTGCCTGACCGTGGTCGATGTCCGCCCCGAGGGCTCGTTTTCCGCCGATGTGATGGACGAGACGCTGAATCGGACCAGCCTGCGCGACATCGGTGTCGGAACCAGGGTGAACCTGGAACGTGCGGCGGCTGTGCAGAGCCGACTGGGCGGACACATCGTCCAGGGTCATGTCGACGGGACCGGCCAGGTCGTGTCCCGGACGCCCTCAGAACACTGGACTGTGGTGCGTATCGCGCTGCCGCCGAAACTGTCGCGCTACGTCGTGGAGAAGGGATCGATCACCGTCGACGGCGTATCCCTGACCGTGTCCGGGGTGGGGCACGACTGGTTCGAGGTGTCGTTGATCCCGACGACTCTCGATCTGACCACTCTGGGGCGCGCCTCGGTCGGCGCGCCGGTGAACCTGGAGGTCGACGTCATCGCGAAGTACGTGGAACGCCTGCTCGGGCGGACGACTGATGGGACCAGCGGAGATGCCGGACAGTTCGAGGGAAACAGGTAGGCGCGGCGCGGACCGCCGAGCGGTGCTTGGGAAAGTCCGCCGCACTGAGTGATGGATGCCGCGTATCGGGTGAACCGCGTAGCGTCTGAAAACATGTGCCGTCTATTTGGTCTGCATGCCGGTCGCAATGTGGTGACGGCGAGCTTCTGGCTGCTGGACGCCGCCGACAGTCTCGCCGCCCAGAGCAAGCGCAACCCGGACGGCGCCGGGATCGGGGTGTTCGATGCCGCCGGTAAGCCGGTGCTGGACAAGCGCCCGATCGCCGCTTGGGCGGATGCGCAGTTCGCGTCCGAGGCCAAGAGCCTGACCGGCACCACCTTCCTGGCGCATGTGCGGTACGCGACGACCGGCAACCTCGACGCTCGAAACACCCACCCCTTTCTGCAGGACGGCCGGCTGTTCGCGCACAACGGTGTGGTGGACGGGATGGAGACCCTCAATGCTCGGCTGGCCGAGTTGGGCGTCACGGATCTGGTGGCCGGCCAGACCGACAGCGAGCGGGTCTTCGCGTTGATCACCGCCGCGATTCGGGCGCGGGGCGGCGATGTGGGGGCCGGGATTACCGATGCCGTGCACTGGCTGGCCGCCAATGTTCCCATCTTCGCCCTGAACCTGCTGCTTGCCACCGCGACCGACATGTGGGCGCTGCGCTACCCGGAGGCCCATGAGCTGTACGTGCTGAATCGCCGAAGTGGACTGACCCGATTCGAAATGCAGACCCGGCGGATCCACGCACGTTCAGGGCAACTGAATCAGCGGCCGTCGGTGGTTTTCGCCAGCGAGCCAATGGACGGCGACCCCACATGGCAACTCCTGGACCCAGGCGTGCTGGTGCACGTGGACGCGTCGTTGACGGTATCGACGTCGATGGTCCTGCCGGATCCACCGGCGCATCAGTTGAGCGTGGCGGATCTGTCCGGGCGGGCAGCCGCCGCGCAACATGAAGAAAAACACGACGTGTGAGGGGCTGCTCGGGTCACGGTTGGTCCTCGGTGTCGACGACGACACCGAGGTAGTTCGCGTACTCGCGGGTGGACTCGCCACGGCGCACTGCGCTGGACAGTTTGACGATGGCCTCCCGAACCCGCATCGGCGCGTCCGGGTACCAACCGCTGCCAAACAGCGCTTGCGCGAGTTCAGCCGGTTTGGTGCTCAGCGTGGCCCCGGTGCGGGCGTCGTACACGGTCACGGTGGTCACGCGCATAACTGTACTAATGTGATTGACATCACAGCAGTGAATTTGCGGAGAAGTTTCGTGTGTCAGCCTGGGCCGAACGTCGACCACCGCTCGAACTCCTTCAACTCATGCCCTCGCCCGGGTCGCCGGACCGGCGGGCAACAACTGGTCTGGGCCCGTGGTTCATACTGAAATGGCGTTGACTTAGGCGTTCCACGTTTTCGTCGGCGGAACGGGCAAAGGTGGTGACGATGACGAGGCTGGATTCGGTCGAGCGGGCGGTAGCTGACATCGCTGCAGGCAAGGCCGTGGTGGTCATCGACGACGAAGACCGCGAGAACGAAGGTGACTTGATCTTCGCCGCGGAGAAGGCCACCCCCGAACTCGTCGCGTTCATGGTTCGCTACACATCGGGATACCTGTGCGTACCCCTTGATGGCGCTATCTGCGACCGGCTCGGCCTGCTGCCGATGTATGCGGTCAACCAGGACAAGCATGGTACCGCCTACACCGTCACCGTCGATGCGAAAAAAGGTGTAGGAACCGGAATTTCGGCATCTGACCGGGCAACCACGATGCGGCTGCTGGCAGATCCGGCCAGCACCGCCGAGGAGTTCACCAAGCCGGGTCACGTGGTGCCGCTACGCGCCAAGGATGGAGGCGCGCTACGTCGCCCCGGTCACACCGAGGCCGCCGTCGACCTAGCCCGCCTGGCTGGCCTGCAGCCCGCCGGCGCGATCTGCGAGATCGTCAGCCAAAAGGACGAAGGCGACATGGCGCAGACCGACGAGTTGCGGATCTTCGCCGACGAGCATGGCCTGGCCCTGATATCCATCGCAGACCTCATCGAGTGGCGGCGCAAGCACGAAAAACACATCGAGCGAGTCGCTGAAGCGCGCATCCCGACCCGCCACGGCGAGTTTCGAGCGGTGGGCTACACCAGCATCTACGAGGAGGTCGAACATGTGGCCCTGGTTCGCGGCGACATCGCCGGTCCCCGGGGCGACGGCCACGACGTGCTGGTGCGAGTCCACTCCGAGTGCTTGACCGGTGACGTGTTCGGCTCCCGGCGTTGCGACTGTGGCCCGCAGCTCGACGCCGCGCTGGCGATGGTGGCCCGGGAAGGTCGTGGCGTGGTGCTCTACATGCGCGGCCACGAAGGACGCGGTATCGGGCTGATGCACAAGTTGCAGGCCTACCAGCTTCAGGAC
>JAHZJB010000070.1 GCA_022601135.1 Actinomycetes bacterium
AAGCCAACAGTCTCATGCAATCAACCGTGACGAAGTGACTGGTAACATCAGGTAAAACGGGTCTCTCGGGACTTAGGCAGGTAAGGATTTTGCGGCATCCAGGACAAGTTTGGCATTTTTTGCAATGGCCCCTGCGTCTCTAGAGACAATGGCCGCTCCGAGGCCGACGGCCGCAGAACCTACCTCAGGCTCAACCACTCAGCCCTCGAAACTCGGATGCCTCCGGACCAGCGGCAAGCGCACCGCGTGGTCTTCGTCTGTTCCCAGAACTCCGCGCGCAGCCAGCTCGCCGCAGCGATCTGGAACCGGCGCAGCGACCTGCCGGCCAGTTCGGCGGGCACCCACCCCGGCGCGCGTGTACATCCCGGTGCGGTCGGCGCCGCTCGCCGCCGACACCTGCAGCTGCGCCCGAGCACGCCCCGAGATTTCCGGGACGTCGTGGCGCCCGGCGACCTCGTCATCGCCGTCTGTGACAATGCCCATGAGGAGCTGCCCGCCGAACTGGCTCGTCTGCACTGGTCGGTGGCCGATCCCGCCCGATTGGGCCGGGCTGAGGCCTTCGACGCCGCCATCGACGAACTGACCGAACGCATTCAGCATCTAGCGGCCAACCTCAAGTCCGCGTGACCAGGGAGACATCGTGACCGACCCCTACTCCGCGGCAGCCCATCCGAACCTGCGTCATGACCTGTCGATCGATCAGCAGGTGGCCATGCGGGCCGCGGCCGCCCAATTGGAGAAGGAGTTCGACGGCGTCTTTGGTGTCGACACCATCGAGGCCTTCCTGCATTCGTCGTACAGCCAGTTCGCCGGACACGCCACCGTCCCGAATTTCCTGCCACTGCTCGCCGAACGCTTTACTCGCCAACGCCTTCGGGCACTGGCCCGGGTGGAAGGTAGGCATCACGACGGTACGCCGACGGTGTTGTTCCTGTGCACGCACAACGCCGGGAGGTCGCAGATGGCCATGGGGTTCTTCACATCCATGGCCGGCGACGCGGCCGTCGCCTGGTCGGGTGGCTCCGAGCCGGGCAGCGAGGTGAACCCGGCGGCGGTGGCGGCCATGGCCGAATGCGGGATCGACATCGCCCACGAGTACCCCAAGCCCTGGACCGACGAAATCGTGCGAGCGGCCGACGTCGTCGTCACGATGGGGTGCGGGGACGCCTGCCCGGTCTTCCCGGGGCTGCGCTACGAGGAATGGAAGCTGGACGATCCGGCCGGCCGCGGTGTCGAGGACGTTCGGCCGATCCGCGACGAGATCGAGCGACGGGTACGTGATCTACTCACCGGGCTCGGAGTGCCGCCCACCAACCCCTAGCCCGCACGATCAGCGCACGTCTGCGTAGGCGGTATCGACGGAATGCACCGTGAATCCTAACCGCTCGTAGATGTGCACGGCCGCATCGTTGTCGGCCTCGACGTAGAGCATCACCGCAGGCTCGACGATCCCGCCCACGCCCGCATCCTCGAGTAGACGCCGCGCCAGCCAGTCCATCCCGACCAGGGTCAACGTTCGGCCCAACCCCATGCCCCGGGCAGCGGGATCGACGCCGATGACATAGATCTCCCCGAGAGCCGGCTCATCGGCGTGCACCTTGGTCCAGTGGAACCCCAGCAGGCGGGTACCGGTGTCGTCGAAGGCGAGGAACAGGCCCTCGGGGTCGAACCACGATTCGTTGCGACGCTCGGCGAGCTCGGCCGCGGTCCAACCGCCCTGTTCGGGATGCCAGGAAAACGCCGCGTTGTTCACCCGCAGCAGCTCGGCGTCGTCGCCCGGTCCGGCGTAGGCGCGTATCCGCACCCCGGAAGGGATCGTGGCATCCGGCACATCGCGCAGTGAGCGTCGCATCTGCATCAGCCGGCGAACACCGCTCAGCCCGAGGGCGGCCGCGGTGGCCTCCGCCGCGGCCAGCGTGCCGTGCGCCCAGAATCGGCTGCGCCCCGCCGACCGCTGCAGCGCGGCGCGGATCAGCGCGGTGCCGATGCCCTGCCTGCGAACCTCCGGGGCCACCACCAGCTCTGCCATGTCCGCAGTCAAGTTGAGGTAGCCCGTGACCCGGCCGTGTGCCACAGCGACCAGATGTTGCGTGCGCTGTCGCTCCAGTTCACGAAGAACTTGCTCACCCACCGGCGCGACGCCGTCGAATAGTGTTGCCTCACCCACAATTTCACGCACCGACTGCAGCTCAAACGTTGAGAGCTCGACGCGCCAGTCGACCCGATTCACTGAGCGGGCAGCTGCTCGGCCAGCGGGGTCGGAACGTCATCGGTGGAGTCCGGGTACTCGCCCTCGTCGGCGTCGCCGGAATCTTCCCCCGAGCCGGACGCGCGGCCCCGCGCGGGCCTGACCGCCTTGTAGCCGACGTTGCGTACGGTGCCGATGAGCGACTCGTACTCGGTGCCGAGCTTGGCGCGCAGGCGCCGCACGTGCACGTCGACGGTGCGGGTGCCGCCGAAGAAGTCATATCCCCACACCTCTTGGAGTAGTTGGGCGCGGGTGAACACCCGGCCGGCGTGTTGTGCGAGGTACTTCAGTAGCTCGAATTCCTTGTAGGTCAGATCGAGCGGACGCCCCCGCAGTCGCGCGGTGTAAGTGCCTTCGTCGATGACCAGCTCGCCCAGGCTGATCTTGCCGAAGTTCTCCTGGCTGGCCGCGCCGCCACGACGTCCGACCAGCAAGCGCAGCCGCGCATCTATCTCGGCTGGGCCGGTACCAGGCAGGAGTATCTCGTCCAGACCCCACTCGATGTTGACCGCGACCAGGCCGCCTTCGTTGACAACGGCCACGACCGGGGCCGACGAACCCGTCGTTCCCAATAACCGGCACAGGCCGCGAGCGGCGGCCAGATCGGCGCGGGCGTCAACGAGCACCACGTCCGCGGTGCCAGCTTCCAGCAGCGACGACACCTCGGTCGGCGCGGTGCGCACGTTGTGCGCCAACAGCGACAACGACGGCAACACTGACTCAGGTTCCTGGTCAACGGTCAGTAGCAGTAGATCCAACTGGCCCTCCAACAGCCGCGGAGATCATCGCCGGGACACCGCCGAGACGACCCTGTCGCGCGGTGACTTCCCAGTCTCATGCCTGACACATCGCCGTTTCCCGGCCGATGGTTCCCTAACGATAGCGTGCCACCTGCCGGAACGCCGCGCCGAGCCAACGATCCCCACGGCGTGGGCAACAATGGCGACGTGCGCAAACTCCTGATCGGCGCCCTGTCGACCCTGACCGCGGTGGTGATCGCCGCTGTCGGCGTCGACTTCGGGGCAGCCATCTACGCCGAATACCGCCTGTCCAGGAGCGTCCGCAGCGCCGCGAACCTGAACTGGGATCCGTCCGTGGCGATCCTGGGCTTTCCATTCACCACGCAGGCCCTGCGACACCACTACGACGAGGTGGAGATCAAGGCCTACGGTGTCGAGCAAGCTGTCGCCGGCAAGGCTTCTCTGGAGGCAACGCTGCACTCGGTCGATCTCGGGCAGGGTTCCTGGCTGATCGGGCCTGACGCCACGCTCACCGTGGGAAAGGTGGAGAGCCGGATCATCCTCGACTCCACGCACGTTGGCCGGTACCTGGGGATACCCGATCTCCTGGTCGAGGCTCCCACGGTGGAGACCAACGACTCCACCGGCGGCACCACCGAGTCGGGCATCTCGAGCAACCGCGGCCTGGTTTTCACGGGCACTCCGAAGAAGTCGGGGTTCGACCAGAAAGTCAGCATCGCCGTGGACCTGTCCATCGGCGGGCCGCAGTCCACCACGCTGGTCTTCTCGGCAACCGGGGTGCTGACCGGGCCGGGGACAGCCGACCAGCAAGTGCCAGATGAACAGCTGCCCGCAGTACTGGCCGCCTTCTCCACCAGCCTGCCCGGCCAGAAACTGCCGTTCGGCATCGCTCCCACAAGCGAGGGTGCGCGCGGCTCCGACGTGATCATCGAGGGTATCGCTGAGGGCGTGACCATCGAACTCGACGAGTTCAGGCTGTCGTGAGCTCGTCCTGGATCCTGCTCATCGCCGCGTTGATCGCCGCGTCCGGTCTGGCGCTCGTGGTCGCCAGGCTGCTCACGCTGCGGGCAGGCCTGCGCGAGGCCTCAGCGCAGTATCCCCGCATCGACCCGAGCGAGTTGGGGCTGTCGCCCACCGGACCAACCGTTGTGCACTTCAGTGCCCCCTGGTGCGGCCCGTGCCCGAGCGTCCGCCGAGTGGTTGAGCAGGTGTGTGCCGACCTGCCCGCGGCAGGACGGCTGGAAATCAACCTGGACGACAATCCCGAGGCCGCGCGCCGGCTTTCGGTGCTATCGCTGCCGACGACGCTGATCATCGATGCCGACGGGCAGGTGCGCTACCGCACCTCGAGGGTGCCGACCGCAGCTGACCTGCGCGCGGCGCTGAAACCGTTGTTGGCTTGATCACCCTTTCATTGGGTAAGCTCACCGCTGTGTCAGCCCGCTTCGAGCTCGTGCTCACCAAGCGCCGCGCAGTCGACCTATGCCGCGTCGCGGGTTGTTGCTGTTGTTGTCGCAGCTGCTGAGTTGCCGCGACCCGCTGTCCGCGACACGCTCTGCGAAGGCCCTCGGGGGATCTGCGCCGCCGCTGGCGTTCACCAAAAAGCGCGTGAATCCACCACCTGAGACCCCGCTCTCCCGCTCATCCGAATAGCAACCGAAAGGATCTTTCACATGGCACGCTCCGACGTCCTGGTCACAGCTGACTGGGCTGAGAGCAATCTCGACGCGCCGAAGACCGTCTTCGTCGAGGTCGACGAGGACACCAGCGCCTATGACACGGGTCACATCCCGGGGGCCGTCAAGCTCGACTGGAAAACCGACCTGCAGGATCAAGTCAAGCGCGATTTCGTCGACGCCGGACAGTTTTCCAAGCTGTTGTCCGAACGCGGCATCGCCAACGATGACACCGTGATCCTTTATGGCGGCAACAACAACTGGTTCGCCGCGTATGCCTACTGGTACTTCACGTTGTACGGCCACCAGGACGTGAAGCTACTCGACGGCGGGCGCAAGAAATGGGAGCTTGACGCCCGCCCGCTGTCCACCGACGCGGTCGCCCGACCGGTGACGAGCTATACGGCCAAGGATCCCGACAACAGTATCCGCGCGTTCCGCGACGAGGTGATCGCAGCGATCGGCGCGACAAACCTGGTGGACGTGCGTTCCCCCGACGAGTTCTCGGGCAAGATCTTGGCCCCGGCGCATCTGCCGCAGGAGCAGAGTCAGCGTCCCGGCCACATTCCCGGCGCCATCAACGTCCCCTGGAGCAAGGCCGCCAACGAGGACGGCACCTTCAAGTCCGACGCGGACCTGGCCAAGCTCTACGCCGACGCAGGCCTGGACGGCGAGAAGCAAACCATCGCCTACTGCCGCATCGGTGAGCGTTCGTCGCACACCTGGTTCGTGCTGCAGGAGCTGTTGGGACACAAGAACGTCAAGAACTACGACGGCAGTTGGACTGAATACGGCTCCTTGGTGGGAGCCCCGATCGAGTTGGGAAGTTGATTATGTGCTCTGCCCCCAAGCAAGGACTGACTCTGCCCGCCGGTGTCGACCTCGAAAAGGAAACAGTGATTACCGGCCGTGTCGTCGACGGCTCGGGCCAGGGGATCGGCGGCGCCTTCGTGCGACTGCTGGACAGCGCCAACGAGTTCACCGCCGAGGTCGTCGCCTCGGCGACCGGCGATTTCCGGTTCTTCGCCGCGCCCGGCACCTGGACGCTGCGGGCTCTGTCACCAGCGGGCAACGGCGACGCGAGCGTCGCGCCAACTGGCGCCGGAGTCCATGAAGTCGACGTCACGGTCACCTGACGCGTTCGACCGTCATCCGGTGGTGACGTCCTCCGGCGGCTAGACTCGTGTCGTGATCCTGTTCTTCGAGATCCTCCTCGTCGCGACCGTCGTGGTCATCACGTGGTTTGCGCTGTACGCGGTTTACCGTCTCATCACCGACGAATCGTGACCTCTGGCGGGGCAGGCTGCGGTGAGCCGGGTCTGCGGTCCGGCGACGAGGCGGTCGCCGCGGCGGCCGACCGAGCCAAACAGACTGCGGCGCGCAACATTCCGGTGTTCGATGATCTCCCGCTGCCCGCCGATACGGCCAACCTCCGCTGCGGCGCGAACCTCGATGAGACCCTGCTGGCGCTGCTGCCACTGGTGGGTGTCTGGCGGGGTACCGGCGAGGGCCGGGATAGCCGCGGCGACTATCGGTTCGGCCAGCAGATCGTGGTGTCCCATGACGGCGGGACGTATCTCAACTGGGAAGCTCGTTCCTGGCGGTTGACCGACGACGGTGAGTACGACCGTCCGAATCTGCGCGAAACCGGATTCTGGCGCTTCGTCGACGATCCGAGCGATCCGGGCGAGTCGCAGGCCATCGAGTTGCTGTTGTCGCATTCAGCCGGCTATGTCGAGTTGTTCTATGGCCGGCCGCTCACTCAGTCCTCGTGGGAGTTGGTCACTGACGCGCTAGCGCGCAGCAAGTCGGGCCTGCTCGTCGGCGGAGCCAAACGGCTGTACGGGATCGTGGACGGCGGTGACCTCGCCTACGTGGAGGAGCGCGTTGACGCCGATGGCGGGCTGGTACCCCACCTGTCCGCGCGCCTCTCGAGGTTCGCCGGATGATGGGGCGCTGGGCGTTGCTGGCGGTGCTGGCCGTGCCGGGCGGCCTCGTGGCGTGTTCGCCGCCGGGTGAGCGTCCCCCGGAGACTTCGTTGCCGTCGGTGTCGGTGTCGGTGTCCACGACCGTGGTTCCCCGCGTCGGTCACGGCTCGCTCGCGCAATGCTTGAGCGAGCACGGGGTGCCGCCAGCCCCCGGACCGACTGCGGGCGCTCCCTCCGGCGTCGACCCTGCGACCTGGGAGAAGGCGATGGCAGAGTGCTCGTCACTGGCCCCCGGACCGGCCGGCGAGTAACCCACCCCGAACGTGGAGCGGCCCCCGAGCCGTCGCATCCGGTCGGACTGAACCGAATGACTCGGGGGCCGGGTGTACCCGCGAACCTACTCCCGCTTCGTCAGCGCGACAACCGATTTAACATCTCAGCGATCACTGGTGATCGCGACGTCGATCAAGCCGGCAATGTCCGGCGCCCGGGGGGGCGCGGCGAGGGCGGTACCGTCCAGGGTGTGCACCCGGGCCGCCAGCGTAATACTCGACACCAGCCAGACACCCTGCGCAGCAATCAGATCCGCGTGCCTGAGGGTGTGATAATCACAATCGTAGCCGCGGTCCCGGGCTACCTCGAACAAGGCCTGTTGGGTGGTTCCGCGCAAGATCGGGTACCACGGCGGCGGGGTCAACAGGCAGGTGTTGCCGTCGGGTGACGACGTGGCGATGACAACCGTCGAGCGTGGCCCCTCCAGAATGTAGCCGTCCGTGCTGACGAAGACGACGTCACCGGCGCCGTGCCGCTCCGCGTGCCGGAGGGCGGCCATATTCACCGCGTACGACAGGGTCTTGGCGCCGGCGAGGAGCCACGGCATCGAATCGATTCCCTGTGCGGCCAGGCCACGATCCAGGCTCAACGCCGCCACTCCGCTGCGCCGCACCTCGGCGACTCTGGCCGGTACCGGGCCGATCGTCGCGTACTCGGTGGCCGTCGCGACGGGGCCGCTTTCCCGGCCACGGCTGCACACCAGCCTCAGCAGACCCTCCTCGCCCCCGTCAGCAAGCCAGTGCGCTACCGCGGTCGCCACTGCCGAACGCCACCTATCCAGGTCCGGGGAGGGCAAGTCGAGCAGATGCGCGGAGTGCGTCAATCGCGCCAGGTGCGCTTCGAGTAGACACGGCCGGCCGTCACGTACCAGCAGGGTTTCGAAGACTCCGTCGCCGCGCACGGCCGCCAGATCGTCGGCGTGCAGTAACGGTGCCTGCGCATCATGGCGCTGCCCATCGAGAGTGACCACGACTCCTCGCCGATCCGCCATGGAGCATCAGCGTAGCCGCGGGGTTCGGGCGCTCTGACCGTAGAGTTGACCTATGGCTTCAACCACTTCCGGGGTACCAGCTCCCACCACCGGACCCGACGCCGGCGCCGTCTGGCACTACGGTGACCCACTCGGCGAGCAGCGGGCGGCTGCCGAGGGCGCGGTCGTGGTGGACCGCTCGCATCGGGCCGTGCTGTCACTCACCGGCACCGACCGCAAGACCTGGCTGCACAGCCTGACCACCCAGCATGTCAGCGATCTCCCCGATGGCGCGGTCACCCAGAACCTGAGTCTCGACGGGCAGGGCCGTGTCGAGGATCACTGGTTTCAGACGCAGTTGGACGGCCACACGGTCCTCGATACCGAACCGTGGCGCGGTGAACCGCTGCTGGCGTATCTGCGCCGCATGGTGTTCTGGGCCGACGTGGCCGTGGAAACAGCCGATCTGGCGGTCCTGTCCCTGCTCGGCCCGCAACTGGCCGAGACGCCAGTCCTCGACGCGCTGGGCATTCCTACCCTCCCGGCCGAGGGGACCGCTCTAGCGCTGGCCGCGGACGGCTTCGTGCGACGGCTACCGGGCTCCGCAGTCGAGGTCGACCTCATCGTGCCACGGGTGCAGGCCGCCGACTGGGGCGACCGCCTGGTGGCCGCCGGAGTTCGCCCGGCCGGCATATGGACCTACGAAGCCCACCGGGTGACCCAGCGTCGTCCCCGGCTCGGGGTGGACACCGACGAGCGCACGATCCCGCATGAGGTCGGCTGGATCGGGCCCGCGGTGCATCTGGACAAAGGGTGCTACCGCGGCCAGGAGACGGTCGCGCGAGTCCACAACCTCGGCAAACCACCGCGCTCGCTGGTTCTGCTGCACCTTGACGGCGACGGTGACCATCCCTCGACCGGCGATCCTCTTCGATCGGGTGGGCGTACCGTCGGCCGGCTGGGCACAGTGGTCCGGCACGTCGACGAAGGGACCATCGCGCTGGCCCTGCTCAAACGTGGTGTGCCCGCGGACACGGGGCTGACCACGGGAGGCGATGTGCAGGTGGCCGCGGTCATCGACGCCGACTCGATGCCACCGGATACCGGGGTGGGGGCGGGCCGCTTGGCTGTGGAGCGACTGCGCGGCGGCGCCGGCTGAAAACGACGAGCCAACCGGGCCTGTCGGCACCCTGGCGGCGGGCACGGTAAAGTGTGGACAGGACAATAAACACACTCAGATCGGAGCCGCCTGTAATTTGGGCCGCTCCGTTATTGCGCGAGGGGGTTCCCCCATGGGCCGCGGCCGGGCGAAGGCGAAGCAGACCAAGGTTGCGCGTGAGCTGAAGTACAGCTCACCGCAGACCGATTTCGAGCGGCTTCAGCGCGAGCTGTCGAACGCTCCCGACGATGACCGCTTCAATGGCAGCGACCTGCCGTCCGATGACGACGGGTTGGACGAGGACGATTGGCGGCGCTAGCCCGGGCAGCCTCGCCGTCAGAATCTGGGGTGCTGGCTCACCAGTGCCGCCCGCGGCTTGCCCCTACCGCCCTTCTTGACCGTTCCGACGGGCCAGCAGGTCAAGTGACGGGCAGTGAGTACCGCTAGCGCGCGATCAGTGTCTCCCGGCGCAACAACGGCCACCATGCCGATACCCATATTGAACGTCTTTTCCATCTCGGCCCGTTCGATGCGGCCGCGCTGGGCGATCATGCCGAACACCGGCGCCGGTGTCCAGGTACCCCTGTCGACCTCGGCCACCAACCCGCGCGGGATGACGCGCTCCAGGTTGCCCGCCAGCCCGCCACCGGTGATGTGGCAGAAGGTCCGCACCTGGGTTTCGGCGGCCAGCGCCAGACAGTCCTTGGCGTAGATACGGGTCGGTTCCAGCAACTCCTCGCCCAGCGTGCGCCCAAACTCCTCGACATGCCCGGCGAGGTTCATGTGATCGATGTCGAGCAGCACGTGGCGCGCCAACGAGTAACCGTTGGAATGCAACCCGGTGGACGCCATCGCTATGACGACATCGCCAGGCTTGACGCGGTCGGGGCCCAGGACATCGTCGGCCTCCACGACGCCGACGCCGGTGGCCGAGATGTCGTAGTGGTCGGGGGCCATCAAACCTGGATGCTCGGCCGTCTCACCCCCGAGCAGGGCGCATCCGGCGAGAACGCAGCCGTTGGCGATGCCGGACACGATCTGGGCGACACGTTCGGGGACAGTTCGCCCGACCGCGATGTAATCCTGCAGGAACAACGGCTCGGCGCCGGACACGACGAGGTCGTCGACGACCATTGCCACGAGGTCGATGCCGACGGTGTCGTGCTTGTCCATGGCCTGCGCGACGGCGAGCTTGGTGCCCACCCCGTCCGTCGAAGAGGCCAGCAGCGGTTCGCGGTAGCCCCCACGAAGCGCGAACATCCCGGCGAACCCTCCCAGCCCACCGCGCACCTCAGGCCTCGTGGCCTTCCTGGCTAGCGGCTTGAAGAGTTCGACGGCGCGGTCACCTGCTGCGATGTCCACGCCTGCCGACGCGTAGGAAATGCCGTGTTGTGCGGCGCGCTCGGTCATCGTGTGCAAGGCTACTCCGCGTTTTCCCGGAGAACAGCGCCCGCCATCGGTTCCCATGTGACAACCTACCCAGCATGAATTCCATTCGCGGATTCTCGGTGGCCGTCGCGGCGCTGCTGTTGAGCGTGGCGACTACCTCGTTGGCGGGGGCGACGACCGCGTCGGCCACCCCGGCAGCCGGCCTGCAGGCGGTGGTCCTGTCCCAGAACGCCGTGGACGGGATCGAATACGTCACCCGTGAGATCACCATCGCCCCCGGGGGGAGCACCGGATGGCATTACCATGAACCCATCGTGTACGGCATCATCCGCTCGGGCACCCTGACCTGGGCACCGGCAAGCTGCGAGGGCGTGAAAACGTATCCGGCCGGGTCCGCGGTCGCCGAGCCAACTGGGCCCGGCCATGTGCACCTCGGCCGCAATCTCGGTGACGAGCCGCTGGTGATGTGGGTGAACTACGTCGCGCCGGTCGGGACACCACCGGCGGTCGACATGCCCGATCCGGGGTGTGGGTTTGCCTGACACCGGAAAACAACTCAGCTGCCTGGTGACCGGAGCGACCGGCTACATCGGCAGCCGGTTGGTGCCCCTGCTGATCGAACACGGCTATCAGGTGCGCGCCATGGCCCGCACACCGGCCAAGCTGTCGGGCGCCTCCTGGCGGGATCGCGCCGAGGTGGTGGCGGGTGACCTGACCGAACCGGAGTCGCTGAACGCGGCGTTCGCCGGAATCGACGTCGTCTATTACCTCGTCCATTCGATGGGCACGTCGAAGGACTTTGTCGCCGAAGAGGAACGTTGTGCGCGCAACGTGGTGACCGCGGCACGGCGGGCCGGAGTCCGACGGGTGATCTATCTGAGTGGCCTGCACCCCGAAGGCGTCTCGCTGTCGAGGCATCTCGCGTCGCGCACGCTGGTCGGCGACATCCTCATCGCCTCCGGTGTCGAAACCGTCGTCGTACAGGCCGGGATCGTGGTGGGTTCAGGATCGGCGTCCTTCGAGATGATCCGCCACCTCACCGACCGTCTGCCCGCGATGACGACACCGAAATGGGTGCACAACAAAATCCAGCCCATTTCGATCCGCGATGTCCTGTACTACCTGGCCGAGCTCGCCACGGCGCAGGTGCCCACGTCACGCACCTGGGACGTCGGAGGCCCCGACGTGATGGAGTACGGCGAGGCGATGCAGGTCTATGCCGATGTCGCCGGCCTGCGCAAACGGGTGATCATCGTCCTGCCCTTCCTGACGCCCACCATCGCGAGTTTGTGGGTCGGCCTGGTCACGCCGATCCCGTCGGGGTTGGCCCGGCCGCTGGTGGAATCGCTGGAATGCGATGCGGTGATGCACGAACACGACATCGACGCCGTGGTTCCTCCACCTCCCGGCGGGCTGAGTAGCTATCGGGACTCGGTGATCGAGGCGCTGCGCCAGGACCGCTCGGCTCCCCACACCGGCCGGCGGCACCTGATGCGATTCAGCCCGGCCGCGCCCCAGTAGGTCGGGCCGACGTTCAGGGGCGACGAATCGCTGCGGCGCCGCCGTCGTCAGCCTGAACCGGGACCCCGGTCCGGGCGGCAGTCTCCAGCATGTGCTCGATGACGTTCTTGCCCAGCGCGGTCTCCTCGGGCAACTCGATCGGATAGTTGCCGTCGAAGCAGGCAGAACACAGCCGCGACGCGGGCTGCTCGGTAGCTGCAATCATGCCCTGGGCACTGATGTAGCCCAGGGTGTCGGCACCGATCGCGCGGCGAACCCCATCGAGCATCTCGTTCTCATCGGCCGAGTTGCTCGCGGCGTTGGCGATCAGCTCGGCCGGGGTGGCGAAGTCGATGCCGTAGAAGCAGGGCCACTTGACCGGCGGCGAGGCGATCCGCACGTGCACCTCGACGGCACCGGCCTCCCGCAGCATTCGTATCAACGCACGCTGGGTATTGCCGCGGACGATCGAATCGTCGACGACGATCAGGCGCTTGCCGCGGATCACTTCCTTGAGTGGGTTCAGCTTCAGTCGGATGCCCAACTGCCGAATCGTCTGCGACGGCTGGATGAAGGTCCGCCCGACGTAGGCGTTCTTCATCAGACCCTGCCCATAGGCGATTCCCGAGCCCTGCGCGTAGCCGACCGCGGCCGGCGTGCCCGATTCGGGGACACCGATCACCAGGTCCGCGTCGACCGGCATCTCGGCGGCCAGCCTGCGGCCGATCTCGACCCGGGTGGCATGCACCGACCGGCCCGCCAGCACGCTGTCCGGCCGGGCCAGGTAGACGTACTCGAAGACGCACCCCTTGGGCGTCGGATTGGCAAAGCGCGTGGAGCGCACCCCATCGGCATCGATGGCCAGCAGTTCGCCGGGCTCGATGTCCCGGACGAATGCGGCGCCGACGATGTCGAGTGCCGCGGTTTCGGAGGCAACGACCCAACCGCGATCGAGCCGGCCCAGCGACAGCGGCCGCACCCCGTAGGGGTCCCGTGCCGCATACAGGGTGTTCTCGTCCATGAAGGTCAGGCAAAACGCCCCCCGGACGGTCGACGACAGTTCGAGCGCGGCCTGCTCCAGGGTGGAGTCCGCCGCGCCGTGGGCAAGTAGCGCGCCCAGGATGTCGGAGTCGGTGGTGGCGGTGTTGGCGCCGCGGTTGCCCATCAAACCGGCCTCCCGGGCGGAGGCGGTCAGCTCGGCGGTGTTGACCAGATTTCCGTTGTGGCCGAGTGCCACGCCGGTGCCCGCGGCGGTGTTGCGGAATACCGGCTGCGCGTTCTCCCACGTCGTGGAGCCGGTGGTGGAATAGCGGCAATGCCCGACCGCGACGTGGCCCGGCATCGCGGCCAACGTCTGCTCATCGAAGACTTGGCTGACAAGCCCCAGATCCTTGAATACCAGCACCTGTGAGCCGTCGGCGACGGCGATGCCTGCGGCTTCCTGTCCACGATGCTGCAAGGCGTAGAGGCCGTAGTAAGTGAGTTTCGCAACTTCTTCGCCGGGCGCCCACACCCCGAAGACGCCGCATTCCTCCCTCGGCTCGTGTTCGTCCTGCGTTGGCTGCTCGGCGGTCACGATCAGGCTGCTCCCCAGGGGCGGTGGCTGATGCGGCTCAGTGTACGGTCCGCAGCGGCAAAACGCGGAATCAACCGGCGGGCGGTGGGTGGGGTGGGACGACGACCGGCAGAGATCGAGCGATCTCGCCTGCCCGCGCGCCCGACACCCGCATCGCACCCGCCGCGACAGCGTCTGCGAAGGAAAGCAGGCCGGTCGCCAGCAGAAGCCAGGTGCGCGCGTCGGTTTCGACCAGGTTGGGCGGGTTGCCGCGGGTGTGTCTCGGGCCGGAGATGCACTGCACGGCGACAAACGGTGGCACCCGCACCTCGACCGCGCTTCCCGGCGCCAGAATCGCCAGAGTTCTGGCGGTGGCGCGTACCGCATTGGCCAGCGCCGCGCGGTCGGGTGCGGGCAGGGCGTCGTCGCGCAGCCAATCCAGCACCGCTGCGACCGCAGCCCGGGTCTGCGCCGGATCGGGACTACCGCGGACGGCCATGCCCCAGGGTCTCAAAGTTTGACATCCCTGCCACTTTCTTCATACATTCATACGAAATTTGGGTGAATGTATGAAAGGTCGACGATGACACTGGGTAAGTCTGCGGTGGTCCTGGGGGGAAGTATTGCCGGCCTCTCCGCTGCCGGCGCCTTGGCCGACTACTTCGACCAGGTGATCGTGCTCGAGCGCGACATACTCCCCTCCGATGCCGAACATCGACGCGGGGTGCCACAAAGCAAGCATCCGCACTGGCTGCTGAACTCGGGGCGTCGAGCCATCGACACGCTGTTTCCGGGCTTCGTGGAAGACATCCTGGCTTCGGGTGGATTGCTTCTCAACCCGACGTTCGACGCGGCCTACTTGGAGCGAACCGGATGGGCTGCCCGGAAAAAATCCACGATGACGACGATCTACAGCTCCCGCATCCTGATCGAGCGAGTCATGCGCGACAAGGTTCGGGGGTTGCCGAACGTCACGATTCGAGAAGGCGTGACCGTCCAGGGACTCGAATACCGCGATGCGGGCAGCCCGGGAGGCGGCGTCACCGGAGTCCGCTTCCAGGAAGGCCAGGCCCAGCAGGAACTGATCCGCACGGACCTCGTCATCGACGCCATGGGTCGCGGCTCGCCGGTGCTGAACTGGCTCGAGGCGGCCGGGTGGCCAGCCGTGCCGGTGAAGACCCTGGACGCCAAGGTCACCTATATCTCGCGCTGGTATGACCTTCCACCAGAACAGCAGCGCCCGGATTCATGGTGGTGGCGCCACATCGTGATCATGCCTGCGCAGGATTCCGACACCAGCAGGCCCCCAGAGCATGCTTTCCTGTCCAACTTCTTCCCGATCGAGAACAATCGCGCACTTGCCTGCATGGGATCCTGGGGACTGGAGATGCCGCGCACGGACGATGATTTCATGGCCTCCGCCGAACGACTCCGGACACCGGTGTTCGCCGCTGCCATGAAACAGTGCGAACCCACCTCCGAGGTGCACCTCACTCGCGCGACCGGCAACAAATGGCGTCGCTACGATCAACTCCCCACGCCGCCACTGGGGTTGGTGTTCGTCGGCGATTCGATCTGCGGGTTCAATCCGTTCTACGCACAGGGGATCAGTGCAGCCTCGTCATCCGCCCTACTGCTCAAGTCAGCCCTCGGGCGAGCCAGCGCAACGGGCGGGGCATTGGATGAGGCCTTTGTCCGCCGCCTCCTGCGGGAGCAAGTCAAGGAACTGCAGGTCCCCTGGAACCTCGCCATGGCCCGAGATCGGGGCTACGAGTGCGCGACCGGCACCGAAGCGCTGCCGAACTGGCAACGACGGATAGTTGCCGCTATCACCTGGCCGGCCTTCAACGCCATCACCGGCGCGGCGCGAGAAGACGAAGTCGTCGACGATCACTTCGCGCGGGTTTTCAACCTCGACGAATCCCTCGCGGACATGCTCAAGAATCCGCGCGTGCTGTTCGGCCTTCTGCGGTATCAGGTCAGACGGCTACTAGGCCGGTCCACGGTGCCGTACGGATTCGACCCGCTGTCGGACCCGCCCGGTACGGACTACACGCCGGCCCCGGCCGCTATTCCGCAGAACGCATGAGCGTCACCTGCGATCCGGCCGCCGAAGCTGTCACTGGTTTCCTGGGCTTCAATTGCCATGAGGTCAACCCGGTGGTCTCGTTGAACAATCCCCTGCACCTCTACAGCGCGACCATGCCCATCCTGGAACTGCTGATCATCGGCGGAGCCGTCTTCGCGCTCGTGCACGCGATACGACGGCTGCGCCGCGAGGCCGACCCGACCAACCTGTCATTGTGGTTTGGTTCACTGATCTACCTGGCCATCACCGAGCCGCCCCTGTACTTCCCGGAATGGTTCGGCTTGGACAAGATCTATGGATTCATCTTCGCCCACAACAAGTTCACCGTGCAGTTCATGTACGACCGCCTGCCGCTGTACATCATCGCGTTCTACCCGGCGATCACCGCGCTGGCCTACGAGATAGTCCGGACCATCGGCGTCTTCCATCGGCGCGGTCCACTCATGGGTGCGGTCTGCGTGGCCTTCGTGTGCCAGGTCTTCTACGAGATCTTCGACCAGCTCGGCCCGCAACTGAAGTGGTGGGCATGGAACCCCGACAACTACCAGGTCAACCACCCCATGCTGGCGTCGGTGCCGATGACCAGCATGCTGCTGTTCGCCTCGGTCTCCTTCGGCTTCCTGACCTATCTTGTCGTCCGCTGGGTCGGGGTTGACCCACCGACTGGCCACCGGCCATCGGCGCTATCGGTTGCCGGACGCACCATTGCGTCCGGAATGCTGACGCCGCTCGGGATGGTCGTCGCGGCGATCCCGTTCACCTTGTTGGGCGGGGATTCCCCCAACACCACCGCACAGGCCTGGGTCCTGGGCATCGAGTTGGCCGTCGTGTGGCTTGCCGGCGCCTGGATCCTTGTCCGCGAGGCACGCTCAGCGCGCACCGACGAGCCGGTACCCCTCAATCCCTTCGTCGCGATTTTCCCGGCGGTCTACCTGGTGACCTTCGCCGCGCTCTGGCTGGCGTCCCTGCCGGAATTCTTTGCCGCCGAGAATGGCTTCACGGTAGCGGGAACGCCCGTCGGCAGTGGGCTCTACGTTCTGGCCTGCTTCGGCGCCGCCGCGGCGGTGCTGGCGCTGCTCTACCAGGGTCGGCGTGCTGAACCGGCCCAGGTCTGAGTGGTGGGCTACCACGGCTGGCGGGGTGATCCGCCCCGCACCGAAGAACTCGCCCGCCGACGCATCATCGCGGCAGCAACCCGCTGCATCGAGCGGATGGGGGTTGCCAAGACGACGCTGTCGAACGTTGCCCAAGAGGTGGGGGTGACCCGACAAACCGTCTACCGCTACTTCCCGAGCCTGGCCGAACTGCTCTCCGCGGTTGCCGAGACGGGGACAGCGGACTTCATCGAACGCATGCAGGCCCACCTGGCGTCAGCCCACACGCCGATCGATGCGGTGGTCGAGTCCTTCGTGTTCACCCTGCACGAGATTCCCCGCGAGCCGCGCATCGGGCTGCTGCTCGAAGCCGACGAACAGGACCTCTTCGGCCGTGGCGTCACCTCATCGACAGCGTTCGACCTCGGGGCGCGCGTCCTGCGCAGCATTCCCGTCGACTGGCAGGCCATCGATATCCATGCCGACGACTTCGAAGGCCTGGCCGAGATCATGATGCGGCTGATGGTGTCGTTCTTGCAGCACCCCCCGGCGACACCCCGCTCCCCCGACGAATTGCGCAGGTTCATACGACGCTGGCTCGGGCCCGCCCTCGGCGCCGCCCCCGGCGGCGCTGAACGGCCAGTGCCGCAATAGCACCAGTCTCATTGACCGCCAGGTGAACGAGCATGGGTGCGGCCAGGCTGCCCGATTTCGCGTACAACCATCCGAACATCCATCCCGCGGCACCGGTGACCAGCACCGTGCCGGGCACAGACGAACCCGTAGCGCGGGCGTCCGGCACGTGTGACAGCCCGAATACCGCCGCCGAGACCAGCTGCCCGCCGAACACGCCGAACGCCCGCTCGCCGACGGTGCCCAGCGCGGCCCGGTGGGCCGCCTCCTCCATCCACACCGTTCCTATCGGGATACCCAGCAACAGCCAGCGACCCGCCGGTGCCGGAAGCGTGCGCTCTGCCATCCCGGCCCGTACCGGCGGGATCAGCGTCGCCGCCGCGACGGCCACAACCATCGGCGCGGCGACACCCGCACCCCACCGCAGGCCGTCCCACAGCCGCGGGGGGCGCAGGCCCAGCGAGGCGCGGGCCAGCAGGGACACCACGGCTCCGAACACGGCGTGGGGTACCGGATGCCACTGCGGAGGAATGCGCGGCGTCGCGGCGCTCCACGCGATGAGCACCGCCCCCAATGCAGCCGTCCACACCTTGTCGCGCACTATTTCCGGCCTTCGGTGGACTCGTCCTGCTGCAGAACATTTCGGATCCGCTCGGTGTCTTCCGTCGTCCACCCGGGTGGTGGAGCGACCCCCACCCACCCGTCGAGAATGAAGTCGCCGTAGTTGTGGCCATGTCCGCCCGGGACCGACTCGGCATTCGTCAAATCCGCAGTCACCTGCCAGAACGTGATGATGGGATACCACCGCATCGATGCCGTCCGGTCCTGCCCGGGTGGCTCGGCAAGCCAGTCGGGACGGGTGAAAAGCAGGTCGGGCGACCACCAGACGATCGGGTCCGACGAATGCTGCAGGAACAACACCCGGGTGCCTTCCCACGGGGCCGCGGTGTCCACCGTGATTTGCCTGGCGTCGTTGCCCTGCGAGAACCGCACTGTCCGGCCGTCGTCGTAGCGCGGCTGCACCTCGAGAGTGCCTGGATCGCGGCGCACCGTGAGGCCATGCCACAGCGGGCTGGCGTTGGGCGGTCCCACCCAGAGCACCGAGGAGAAGCCCATCCGGGAGATGTCGGGCAGCCAGTCGAACGCGCCCTGGCCGGCCATCGAGCCGAGACTCTCTCCGTAGAGGAGCAGGCGCGGACGCCGATCGGGCGGCAGCTGCGCCCACCTGTCATGCACCGCGTCGATCATCATCCGACCCGAAGCCAGCGACTTCTGTTGGTCGGCGAGGAACGAGATCCAGCTCGGCAAATACGAGTATTGCGAGCCGACGATCGCGGTGTCGCCGTTGTACATCAACTCCAGCGATCGGCTCGCGATCGGATTGATCCATCCGGTACCGGTGGTCGGAGCGATGACCAGCACCTCGCGCTCGAAGGCGCCGCTGCGCTCGAGCTCGCTGATCAGCAATGCCATTCGGGCCTCGCCGGTGTCGGCCGACTGCAGACCCACATAGACCCGGATCGGCTCTTTGGCAGGCCGCCCGTTGATCCGGGCCAGTTCTTCCGCGCTGGGTCCGGAGGCCACGAAGTTGCGGCCCTGATATCCCAGCGAGTCCCACGCCGCGAAAGACTCTGGGCTCCCGGACCGCTCGGGTTGCTGCGGCTGGACCACGCCCTCTCTCGTCGAGAGGTTCTGCGGCTGGAATACCTGGTTGGCACCGGCCAGGAAACCACGCAGCAGCACACCGTTGATCAGCGTGATCACCAGCACCACCACAATGGCGGTGCCGATGAACAACGCCACCTCGTCGGCCACCCGCCAGCGGCGGATGAAAAAGCGCGCCAACGTCTTGATGATCTCCAGCAACACCCGCGCGGCAGCCACGCAGGCGCCTCCGACCGCCACGGCGATGACCAGAGTGCGCAGATAGCCCACTGTGCTGGGGCCGTCGACGCCCATCAGCGCCGACACCTGGCGTTGCCATTCGGCGGCGGGAATCAACATCAGCACGGAGGCCGCGACAGACCCGATCACGGCGATGGTCTTCAGTGTGTAGGACACCAGCGTGGGCGGCGGCCACCATGGTCGGCGCGCCAACACGAACCGGCGCACCAATTCGGCCAGGAAAACCCCGATACCGTAGCCAATCGCGGCGGTGATGCCGCCGATGAGACCCTGAAACAGCCATGCACGGGGCAGCAGTGACGGGGTCAGCGACAGGCAGAAGAACAGCGCGCCGAAGGCGATGCCGGTGAAATCGAGTCGCAACAATCTCCACGCCCACAGGTGGACGGGATTTTTCTGGTGGTCTGGCGCCCTCACCCGAACAACCCGGGTAGCACGCCCTCCGACGTGCGCCGCAACTCCTCCAGGGGCACGGTGAACAGGCCCTGCACCGCTACGGTCGGCTCGCCGCCGTCGGGCCCCTGATCGACGACGCCGATTCGGGTTGCCGGCAGGCCACGCGCCTGGCACATCGCGGTGAACCGACTCTCTTCGGTTCGCGGCACCGCGACCAGCACGCGTCCGGCCGACTCGCTGAAGAGGAGCACGAACGCAGCCGCAGCGTCCTGAACGTACTCGGGAAGCACTATGCGGCAACCGGTTTCACCGGCAAGTGCGCCCTCCACCACAGCCTGTATCAGGCCGCCTTCGGACAAGTCGTGTGCCGCAGACACCAGCCCGTCGCGGGACGCCGCGGTCAGCACATCGGCCAGCAATCGTTCGCGATCCAAGTCCACCGCGGGCGGCACACCGCCGAGATGGTCCGCGGTGACCTTGGCCCAGATCGAACCGTCGAACTCGTCGCGAGTCTCGCCGAGCAGGATCAGGGTCTCCCCCGCTTCGACGCCGAAGCCGGAAGGTATCCGTCGCCGGACATCGTCGATCACTCCCAGTACGCCCACGACCGGTGTCGGCAGGATCGCTGTGGTCCCGGTCTGGTTGTAGAAGCTGACGTTCCCGCCGGTGACCGGGATCCCCAGGGCCACAGCACCATCGGCCAAACCACGAACAGCTTCGGCGAACTGCCACATCACCCCGGGGTCCTCCGGGGAACCAAAGTTGAGGCAGTTCGTCACCGCAACCGGTGTGGCTCCGGTGACCGCGACGTTGCGGTAGGCCTCGGCCAGTGCAAGCTGGGCGCCGACGTAGGGATTCAGGGCGGTGTAGCGCCCCGACGCATCGGTGGAGACGGCGATGCCCCGGCCGGTCTCCTCATCGACGCGCAGCACCCCGCCGTCCGCGTTTTCGGCCAGCACCGTGTTGCCACGCACATAGCGGTCGTATTGCTCGGTGATGAACGCGCGACTGCACAGATGCGGGCTGCCGAGCATCGCGAGCAGCGTCTCACGCAGTTCGGCTCCGCTCGACGGCCGCGGCAGAGACGCCGAGGTGGCGGCGTTCAGCGCGTCCTGGGTGTGGGGCCGTTGCACGGGCCGTTCGTAGACCGGGCCCTCGTGCGCGACCGTTCGTGGCGGTACGTCGACGACCGTTTCACCATGCCAGGTGATCTGCAGCCGGTCGCCGTCGGTGACCTCACCGATCACGGTGGCGAGCACGTCCCACTTGCGGCACACCGCCAGAAAGGCGTCGACGTTATCGGGCGTGACGACGGCACACATCCGTTCCTGGGACTCGCTGGACAGGATCTCAGCAGGCGTCATGTTGGTCGCCCGCAGCGGCACGGCATCCAGCTCAACCCTCATTCCGCCGTCCCCCGCGGATGCCAGTTCAGAAGTGGCGCAGGACAATCCGGCACCGCCCAGATCCTGAATGCCGACCACGAGATTGGCGGCGTAGAGCTCCAGGCAGCACTCGATGAGAACCTTCTCGGTGAAGGGGTCCCCCACCTGAACCGAGGGCAGCTTCTTTCTGCCCGGGCCGCCGCTTTCGTCACCGCCGAACGTCTCCGAGGCAAGCACCGACACCCCACCGATCCCATCCAGACCGGTGCGGGCTCCGAACAGGATGATCTTGTTGCCGGCCCCGGACGCGAACGCCAGGTGTAGATCTTCTTTGCGCAACACCCCAACGCACAATGCGTTGACCAAAGGATTTCCCGCGTAGCAGGCGTCGAACACCGTTTCGCCGCCAATGTTCGGCAATCCCAGCGAGTTTCCGTAACCGCCGACCCCGCGCACGACCCCGTCGAGGACTCTCCTGGTGTCCGGCGCATCAGCGGCGCCGAACCGTAGCTGGTCCATCACGGCCACCGGACGCGCACCCATTGCCATGATGTCGCGGACGATGCCGCCGACCCCGGTGGCGGCGCCCTGATAGGGCTCGATATAGGACGGATGGTTGTGCGATTCGACCTTGAAGGTGGCCGCCCACCCGTCGCCGATGTCGACGACACCGGCGTTCTCGCCGATGCCGGCCAGCATCGCGGCACGCATCGTCTCGGTGGTGGTCTCGCCGAAATAGCGCAAATGCACCTTCGACGACTTGTAGGAGCAGTGCTCGCTCCACATCACCGAGTACATCGCCAGCTCCGCATCGGTGGGCCGACGACCGAGGATCTCGCGGATCCGCTGGTATTCGTCGTCCTTGAGCCCCAGCTCACGGAAGGGCTGGGGCTGGTCAGGGGTCGCGGCAGCCCGCTCGACGGTGTCTACCTCGTGGGTCAAGCCGAAGCTCACGGGGCCAGTTTAGGGGCTGTGTCCGCCGGCGACGCAGAAGGCGTTTCCCTCGGGGTCGGCGAGGACCACTGGGTCGCAGTCGGAGCCAAAGCTGTGCCGACCGGTTTCCCGGGCTCCGAGCGCGACCAGGCGAGCGGGCACATTCTGGGAGCCGACGCCAAGACCCCCGAGAAGGATTGTCGCGTTGGCGTCATTGAATGTCGTGATGCGTGGTTCCCGCCACAGCCTGTCGGCAATACGGTTTCCACCATGAACACGGATCATCTTGAACTGCTTGTCAGCGATCGGTGGCAGGAGAAGTTGGAAACGGTCATCTTGCCTCACGCTCGCAACGGAGTTCGCCTCGGTGACGACGTACTCGAAATCGGTCCGGGGCCAGGTTTGACGACGGATCTGTTGCGGAACGCCCTCGGGCGGCTGACAGCCGCCGAACTCGACTTCGGACTGGCTTCGGCTCTGGCCAGGCGGCTGGCCGGCACGAATGTGGACGTCGTTCACGCGGATGCCGCAGCGCTGCCGTTCGATGACGGCCAGTTCAGCGCTGTGGTGTCGTTCACGATGCTGCACCACGTGCCCACGCCGCCCCTGCAGGACCGAGTGTTCGCCGAGGTGGCCCGCGTGCTGCGGCCCGGGGGTCAGTTCGTCGCAGCCGACAGTCTGGCCAGCGCCGATCTGGCCGCACTCCACGTCGGCGACATCTACAACCCGGTGGAACCACACGGACTGGCCGATCGACTGAACGCTGCCGGGTTGGCCGAAGTCAGGGTGCAATGCTTCGAAGATCACTGGACGGTGCACGCCCGCAAGCGGGCATCTGCGGTCGACTGAATCTCCAGAACAACGGCGGACAAACATCGGACAATGGGCTGGTGATGTCCCGCAGCGCCAGGGATGACGACGACAACGCGAACGCCGTCCGCGAGCTTCTCCTGGATCCAGGTGGGACCGTCGCCGCTCACAGTCACTCTGCGATGCAGGTCGTGGCACCAAGGAGCGGACTGCTGGCGGTCACGACCCCCGCGGCCACGTGGATCGTCGCCGGCCCCACTCGCGCAATCATCATTCCCGCCGGGGTTGAACACAGTCATCGCGCGCATGTCCGCAGTGCGGTGACCACGCTTCTGCTGCACGGTGATGTCGCCGCCGTCCCCGACCGTCCGGAACAACCCGCCACGGTGACGTTGAGCCCGTTGGCGCAGAGCGCCCTGCGGGCGCTGGACGACACCACCCGGCATCGCGAGCAGCGAGAGGCGCTGGAATGCGTTCTGCAGCACGAGATATTCAGCGCTCAAAGCGATGGACAGGGGGGTCCGTCACTGCCCACGCCTGAAGACCCCCGGTTGTTGGCGATGCTTGACCTCATGCTGGGCAACCCGGCGCGGCGGCACGAACTCGGAGAACTCGCGCGCCAAGTCGGAGCAACGGAACGCACCCTGCAACGGCTGATCTCCGCGGAATTGGCATTGACGTTCACCCAGTGGCGGACCCTGATCCGCGTGATGACGTCGCTGGGCTTTCTTGCCGACGGCAAATCGGTCACCTCCACGGCCCACCGTTGCGGATTCGCTTCGACAAGTGCCTATATCGCGGCGTTCCGGCGGATCATGCAACAGACGCCGGGGGCGTACTCGGAGGCCGCGGCGCCCCGGTGAGCCACGGAAACCGCCGGCCATCAACCACGGCTACACGCCGCGATCAGTTCGTCAGGATCGGTAACGCTCACCATCAGCACCCGCAGCGTCGTGGCCACTCCCATGACCCGTGCCCTGACCGGCGGATCGATAGTCAGCTCCACGATGCCGTGCGACGAGCCATTAACCAGCCAACGACCACGCCAGCCGCCGTGCACACCGGCAGCGAACACTCGGTCCCGGTACGGGCGAGCGTCCTTGACCGCCGCCAGCGGGATGTCCGCAGAAAAACCCCACCCCATCGCCACATGGAGGACGTCGTTTCGAATGCTCACCTCGCTGCGCTTGGGACCGAGCCCGAGCGGCGTGGCCAACGGGACGAACCAAGGCTGATAGCGCAACTCGGTCATAGCGAAGGCTCTCCGATCCAGGTGTCGCCGGAGTGATTCATCAACAACCACTGTCACGAAATCTATACGGTGCGGATAGGATCCCTGGCCTGAAGTGAGGATGAGGACATCGCGATGGACAACATGGTCCAGAGCCCGCGGGTCGAGATGGTGCTGGCGCGGTGGCGGTACGTCGCGGTTGGGACGGTACTTGCCCTCGCCGTGTTGAGCTGGGTGGGCTGGGCGACTGGCGGCGGCAGGATGACCCGGGTCTTTTGGTCCTGGCCGCCGATGACGCCGTGGACTGCTCTGCTGCTGTCCGGATTGGGGGTGGCGGTCCTGGCGCAGTCCGGGTGCCCGTCATCGGGTCGGGTGTGGGCCGGACGCGGTCTAGCTGCGGTAGCCGGGATTCTTGCCGTGATGTTCCTCGCCGAGTACGCGGTCGGTAGATCATTCGGCCTGGACGGGGTGTGGTTCTCCGATGCGTTGCTGGCGTGGCCGGACAGCTTCCCGGGTCGTCCGAGCATGTGGGCAGCGTCCTCGCTCCTGCTGCTGAGTGTCTCCGTGGCGCTCATTCGACTGGAGCGCCGGTGGTCGGGCGTCGTGTGGTCGACATGCCTCGCGGCTGCGGTGGTCATGCCGATCGTTACGGCGTTGGCCGACGCGTTCGATGTCGTTTCGCTGATGGGGGAGACCGGGGTCGTAACAGCTGTGGGACTGATGCTGCTGGTCGCCGCGACGATGATCACGCGCCCGGACCGCCATCCGTTGGCCTGGTTGCTGGCCCGTCCCGACTGGTGGCCGCTGGTGCGAATGGCCCTGATTCTGGCCGGTCTTCCGTTCCTGGTGGGACTGTCTCGGGTGGTGTTTCTGACCGTTGGGGTGAATGCGGACTCCGCGTGGGTTCTCTCGACGGCGGTGGGCACGGTCTTCGTCGGGGCGGGCGCGTTCTATTTCGGCCAGCGCGAACAAAGACTCCTGTTCGAAAAAGAGCAACTCAGCAGCCAACGCGCCGAGGTTGAACGGGAGCGATTCAGGGCGGTGGTGGGAAACTCGCCGTCGGCAATTTCGGTAGGCGATCTGAACAACCGCTTCACCATGGCCAACGACGCTTTCTGCCGCATGTTCGGACAGGAGTCGGTCGATGCGGTGGTCGGCCGAACCGAGGACGAGATCTTGTCACCCGATGCTGTGGAACGCTCACGACGTGCCGCGTCGCGACTCTCGCAGGATGGGGACTTCTTTGAGGAGTCGATCGAACATGGGCGAGACAACATCTGGGTCATGACCCAGCGGTTTCCGTTGCGCGATTCCGCCGGGGCGAGAACTGAGTTGGTGACGATACGAACCGACATCACCCACCGCAAGAAAGCCGAGCAGGAAGAAGCCGAGCGCGCCCGGTGGGAAGAACGCATCGGGACAGCCATCGACGACGGTCGGCTCTTGGTCTACTCGCATCCGATTGTGGCCATCGGGACCGCAGAGACCGTCGAAGAGGAGTTGCTGGTACGGCTGCGCCCCGCCGACGACGAGACGATCCTGCCCCCCGGCGAATTCCTGCCGCAGTGCGAGCGGCACGGGTTGATGCCGGTGATCGATCGCTACATGGTGCGGCGCGCGATCGACTTGGCGCGTGGCGGCAGGTGCGTGGGCGTGAACATCACCGGTCAGACGATCGGAGACCCCACGGCCACGAGCGAGATCTTTCAGGCGCTCGCCGCCGCCGGCCCGAAAACCGCGAACAAGATCGTCTTTGAGATCACGGAGACGATCGCGCTCGGTTCGCCGGCCCAGACCAAGGAATTCTCCCGGGGCATCCGCGGTCTTGGTTGCCGGGTGGCCCTGGATGACTTCGGGACCGGTTACGGCACGTTCACCGAACTGCGGCATCTCGATCTCGACTTGCTGAAAATCGATCAGAGCTTCGTCCAGCACATGCTCGAGGACGAGGACGACGAACGTGCCGTGAAGACCATCATCTTCGTCGCCCGGGCGTACGGCTTGTCCACGGTCGCCGAAGGAGTTGAATCGGAGGCGGTACTGGAAAGGCTTGCCGAGTTGGGGGTAGACCGCGCCCAGGGATACCTGTTCGGCGAGCCGACACCGATCGACACTCAGCCCGGCGACAGGAAGGCGTGCAGCGCAGCTGAATAAGCGACGACATCGGAGGCGCCCATCACCTCGCGGGCGGAGTGCATGGCCAACTGGGCCGCTCCGACGTCGACGGTCGGGATTCCGGTTCGCGCCGCGGTCATCGGCCCGATCGTCGAGCCGCACGGCAGGTCAGCGCGGTGCTCGTAGCGCTGCAGCGGCACGGCAGCCTGCTCGCAAGCGCGCGCGAACGCTGCGGCGGTCCGGCCGTCGGTGGCGTAGCGAAGATTGGGCTGCACCTTGAGCACCGGGCCCGCGTTCACCTCGATCAGGTGCCCCGGTTCGTGGCGGTCCGGATAGTTCGGGTGCGTGGCGTGCGCCATGTCCCCGGAGGCCACGATCGAGTCCGGGAGCCGGCGCAGGAAATCCTCCCGCCCGCCGCCGGCGGCCAGGGTGACCCGTTCCAGCACCGTCGGCAGCAGCTCAGACTGGGCGCCGTGGCCGGAAAGCGATCCGACCTCCTCGTGATCGAACAGCGCCAGCACCGGCAGCACGCCCGCATCCACCTCGGATACGTCGGCGGCCAGGAATGCCTCCAGCCCCGCATAACAGGTCGCCAAGTTGTCCAGTCGTGGCGCGCTGAGCAGCTCGCCGTCGACCCCGACCAGCCGGGACGGATTGACGTCATGCGCCATCAGGTCGAAGCCGAGCACGTCGCCGACGTTGACGCCGGCCCGCGACGCGACGTAGGCGATAAACGACCGGGAGCCGTTTCCCACCCCCCACACCGCATTGACGTGCCGTTGCGGATCCAGCTCCACGGCTTTGCGATCCTCGGACAGATGGATCGCCAACTGCGGCACCCGCAATATCGGCTCGTCGATCTTGACGAGCTCCTGCCCGCCGGTGCATCTCCCCGAGTCGCTTCGCTCCTGCCCGCCGGTGCCTACCCAGAGCCTGCCGCTCACGCCCAGGTCGCGGTCCAGCCAGGAGTTCAACCACGCGCCACCGTAAGGCTGCAGCGCCACCACCTGCCAACCCGAGACGAACCGGTCCGGGTGCTGCTTCACCCTCAGGTTAGGGCTGTCGGTGTGCGCTCCGACGATGCGAAAAGGCCGGTGAGCGGGTAGGGCATGACCAGGCCGGCCGGACCGCCAGGCGATGAGCGAGCCGCCACGTACGACGAAGTGATCGCCCCCGGCGGGCCACGGATCGCTTTCCGACAGCTCGGCGAACCCGCTGGCGAGCAATCGATCCGCAGCGCTGCGGCAGGCATGGAACGGCGACGGCGACGCGTCGATGAACGTGCACAGACCCTCGGCGGACGCGGTAATCGACATGAACCCATCCTTACCTGAATAGCGGACGCCAAGTGGCGATAAGGTCATGTCGTGCCTCGCCCGCAGCCCGTGTTGACTCCGCTGACTCTCGCGGCGATCTTCCTCGTGGCGACCATCAAGGAGGACAACGAGGCGGCGGCACCCGTCCATGCCGCCCTATCCGGGCTGAGCGGCTTGGTCCGCGCAGTCGGCTTCCGTGTCCCCGCGGCGCGCCTGAACCTTGTGGTGGGCATCGGGTCCCATGCCTGGGACAGGCTGTTCTCGGGTCCCCGGCCGGCAAAGCTGCACGAGTTCGTCGAGCTGACCGGTCCGCGGCATCACGCGCCGTCGACTCCGGGCGATCTGCTGTTCCACATCAAGGGCGGTTCGCTGGACGTGTGCTTCGAGCTCGGTGGCCGAGTGCTGGCCTCGATGGCGGACGCCGTCACCGTCGTCGATGAGGTGCATGGATTCAAGTTCTTCGAGCAGCGCGATCTGCTGGGCTTCGTCGACGGCACCGAAAACCCGGACGGGCCCGACGCGGTGGCGGCCGCCCAGATCGGTGACAGCGATCCTGCCTTCGCAACGTCGAGCTACGTGCATGTGCAGCGCTACACCCACGACATGGCGGCATGGAACGCGCTGAGCGTCACGGAGCAGGAGCTTGTCGTCGGGCGCACGAAGCTCGAAGACATCGAACTCGACGACGCAGTCAAGCCGGCGAACTCGCACGTGGCGCTCAACACGCTCACCGACGAGGACGGCAACGACCTTCAGATCGTGCGGGCCAACATGCCGTTCGGAACGCTCGGCGGCGCCTCCGGCGGCGAATCGGGCACCTACTACATCGCCTACTCCGCCGATCCCGCAGTCACCGAGAAGATGTTGAGCAACATGTTCATCGGTGATCCACCCGGCAACACCGACCGGATCCTGGACTTCTCCACCGCCACGACCGGCACGATGTTCTTCGTGCCGACCATCGACTTCCTGGACGACCCGCCGCCGCTGCCGGCGTTCGACTCCGGCGACTGCAACGACGCTCCCGAAAAACCCGCTGCACCAAACAGTTACGACGGCTCCCTGGCGATCGGCAGCTTGAAAGGACAACGGCAATGAACAACCTGTATCGGGAACTCGCGCCGATCACCGACGAGGCCTGGGCCGAGATCGAACAAGAGGCTGCCCGCACCTTCAAGCGGCACATCGCGGGCCGCCGGGTGGTCGATGTCAGCGAGCCTGGCGGTCCGGTGACCGCGGCGGTGAGCACCGGCCACCTGCTCGATGTCGCAGCACCCAGCGACGGCGTGGTCACCCACCTGCGCCAGGCGCAGCCGTTGGTTCGGCTGCGGGTCCCTTTCACGGTGAACCGTATCGACATCGACGAAGTCGAGCGCGGATCGCAGGATTCGGATTGGGATCCGGTCAAAGACGCCGCCAAGAAGTTGGCCTTCATCGAGGATCGGGCGATCTTCGAGGGGTACGAGGCCGCGCACATCGGCGGTATCCGCAGCTGCAGCTCCAACCCGGCGCTGGCCTTGCCCGACGATCCGCGCGAGATCCCCGACGTGATCGCCCAAGCCCTCTCGGCGCTAAGACTGGCCGGCGTCGACGGTCCCTATTCGGTGTTGCTGTCTGCCGACGTCTACACACTGGTCAGCGAGACCACCGCGCATGGCTATCCGATCCGTGAGCACATGAACCGGCTGGTCCACGGCGACATCATCTGGGCGCCGGCCATCGACGGCGCGTTCGTGCTGTCGTGCCGAGGTGGTGACTTCGACCTTCAGCTGGGTACCGACGTGTCGATCGGCTACCTCGCCCATGATGCCGACACCGTGCAGCTGTATCTGCAGGAGACGATGACCTTCCTGTGCTACACCGCCGAGGCTTCGGTCGCGCTCACCGCGTGAGGCCGCCCCTTTCCCCGCGAACGCGCGTGTCTGCACGGCAACTCGCCGTGATTGGCGGCCATTTACGCACGCTCGCGCCATGTTCAGGACACCATGACCGCGTCCAGCGCTGAATAGAACAGCCCGAGCCCGTCGTCGGACGGACCTGTCAGCGCCTCGGTGGCGTGTTCAGGGTGGGGCATCAAGCCGACGACGCGACCGTTGGCCGAACTGATACCGGCGATGTCGCGCATCGAGCCGTTGGGGTTGTCGCGGTACCGGAAGACCACGCGTCCCTCCCCTTCGAGTGCGTCGAGCACGGGTTCGGCGGCAACGTAGCGGCCCTCCCCCGATTTCAGCGGTACCAGCAGGTCAGCTCCTTGCTCGTAGCGGGAGCTCCACGCGGTCGAGTTGGATGCGACTTCGAGCCAGACGTCGCGACACACGAAGTGCAGACCGGCGTTGCGGGTCAGGGCGCCGGGCAACAGACCAGCTTCGCAGAGCACCTGAAACCCGTTGCAGATCCCCAAGACCGGCATGCCGCGCGCCGCCGCGGCGACAACCTCGCCCATGATCGGGGCGAACCTCGCAATCGCTCCGCAGCGCAGGTAGTCACCGTACGAGAACCCGCCGGGGACCACCACGGCGTCGACGCCCTTGAGTTCGGCATCGCCGTGCCACAGGCTCACCGCTTCCGCCCCGGCCAGCCGCACCGCGCGTGCCGCGTCCACGTCGTCGAGGGTGCCCGGGAACGTGATGACGCCCACCCGGGTGCTCACACCCGCCCCTCCGGCGCTTCTTCCCTGCTGACACTCCAGTCCTCGATGACGGTGTTGGCCAGCAACGATTCGGCGATCTCAGCGAGCTTCTCATCGGCGATGCCGTCGTCTACCACGAGCTCGAATCGCTTGCCCTGACGTACATCTGAAATTCCATCGAAGCCCAGGCGGCCGAGTGCGCCGACAATGGCCTGGCCCTGGGGGTCAAGGATTTCGGCCTTCGGCATGACGTGCACCACCACTTTTGCCACGGCGGTCACTCTACCCGTGGCGACAGCGGCCCCCCGCCACCGGCACGAATCGCACGCGCTACTACCCGGTGGGCGACACAATATAGGCATGCAGCTCACACATTTCGGTCATTCCTGCCTCCTGGCGAGCTTTACCGCGCAGCACGGCACTGGTGTCGATGCCACTACCACGGTGTTATTCGACCCCGGCAACTTCTCCCACGGTTTCGAGGGCATCACCGGCCTGTCGGCGATCCTGATCACCCATCAACACCCCGACCATGCCGACACCCAACGACTGCCCGCGCTCATAGACGCCAATCCCCAGGCCGCCCTGTACGCCGACCCGCAGACGGCGGCCCAACTCGGCGGACAGTGGCAGCCGGTCCAGGTCGGCGACGAACTGTCGGTAGGACACCTGACGGTGCGGGGGGTGGGAGGCCGGCACGCAGTGATCCATCCGGAAATACCTGTGGTCGATAATATTTCGTATCTCGTCGGGGACGGTGACCACCCGGCGCGGCTGATGCACCCCGGTGACGCATTGTTCGTTCCCGATGAGCCTGTCGACGTGCTCGCCACGCCGGCCGCCGCCCCGTGGATGAAGATCTCCGAAGCGGTCGACTACCTGCGCGCGGTGGCACCGGTCCATGCCGTGCCCATCCATCAGGCGATCGTCGACCCCATCGCACGCCCTATCTACTACGGACGTCTGTCCGAGATGACCGACACCGACTTCCAAGTCCTGGAACCCGAGAACGGCACGCAGTTCTAGCCGACGTCACGGGCGGCGCCGCGACGCGACAGCCAAAATCCGATACGTTGCTGAGTTGAGCAGGCAACTGAACTGACCCGATAACGAAGGAGTTCACCAATGGATGCCGACGTCATCGTGGTCGGAGCCGGACTGGCCGGTCTCGTTGCCACCCACGAACTGACCAGCCGCGGAAAGAGGGTCGCACTGCTCGATCAGGAGAACGCGGCCAACCTGGGCGGCCAGGCGTTCTGGTCGTTCGGCGGGCTGTTCCTGGTCGACAGTCCGGAGCAGCGCCGGATGGGTGTCAAAGACTCCTTCGAACTCGCGTGGAGCGACTGGCGGGGCAGCGCCCAATTCGATCGGATCGACGATGAAGACGAATGGGCGGTCAAGTGGGCTCGCGCCTACGTCGAGTTCGCAGCCGGGGAGAAACGCTCGTGGGTGCTTGGGCATGGCATGAAGTTCCTTCCGACGGTCGGGTGGGCCGAGCGCGGTGACCTGCGTGCCGATGGACACGGCAACTCAGTTCCCCGATTTCACGTCGCCTGGGGCACAGGTACGGGTGTTGTCGAGCCGTTCGCCAACTCCGCACTGGCGGCCGCGGAGCGGGGCCACGTCGTCTTCCACCATCGGCACCGTGTCGACGAGTTGGTCATCAGCGACGGGAAGGTGACCGGTGTTCGAGGCGTTGTACTGGCACCGGACAACTCACCGCGCGGCGTTCAATCCAACCGGGATCCTCTGAACGACTTCGAGTTCAGTGCGCAAGCCGTCATCGTCACCACCGGCGGAATCGGCGGGAACCACGAAATCGTGCGCCGCAACTGGCCGCAACGGATGGGCAGCGCCCCGAAGTCGATGATCACCGGGGTGCCGGCGTACGTCGACGGGCGAATGCTCGACATTGCCGCCGCCAGCGGGGTTCGTCTGGTCAACCGAGATCGGATGTGGCACTACACCGAGGGCGTGCAGAACTGGGACCCGATCTGGCCGGGGCACGCCATCCGGATCTTGCCGGGGCCGTCGTCGATGTGGTTCGACGCTTTGGGGCGACGGCTTCCGCAGCCGTACCTCCCCGGCTATGACACCCTAGGAACCCTGCGCTACCTGCGCACGGACCCGGACATCAGAGACTATGACTACAGCTGGTTCATCCTTACCCAGAAGATCATCGAGCGGGAGTTCGCGCTGTCCGGGTCGGAACAGAACCCGGACATCACCAACAAGGACCGCGCGGGTGTCCTGAAAGACCGGCTGCTGAGCAAAGGTGCGCCGGCGCCCGTGGAGGCGTTCAAGAACCACGGCGCCGACTTCGTGGTCGCCGACACCCTCGAGGACCTCGTGGTGAAGATGAACGCGCTCACCGACGAACGGCTTCTCGACATCGAAACCATTCGAGCGCAGATCGAGGCGCGCGATCTTCAGATCGCCAACCCTTATTCGAAAGATGCTCAGGTACAGGGTATCCACAACTCGCGGCGGTATATCGGCGACCGGGTTGGCCGCACGGCGGCACCCCATCGAATCCTCGACCCTAAGGCGGGACCGCTGATCGGAGTGAAGTTACACGTCCTTTCCCGCAAGACACTGGGCGGTATCCAGACAGACCTGTCATCGCGCGCCCTGGGCAACGACGGGGTGCCGATAGAGGGCCTTTACGCCGCGGGCGAGGTCGCCGGCTTCGGCGGAGGCGGCGTGCACGGGTACAACGCATTGGAGGGGACGTTCTTGGGCGGCTGCCTGTTTTCGGGCCGCACCGCGGGTCGATCCGCGGCGACTGCGGTCTAGTTATCGGAACCCGTCAAGCAGCGCGAGTCAGCGAAGGCCGAGTCCGCCATTCATAGACGGCCGGCGCGCACGAGTGCATCAGCGCCAGATCGACGGCGTCCAGCATGGCCGTCCGGATACCCGGACGACGTAGATGCCGCGCGGCAACCGCGATCCGTACCACACCCGAACGGCGCGCGGTTCGCTCTGCTGACAGGATAAGCGAGCGACACCCCCACGGCTCGGACAGGAAGCCCTCGCCGACGCCCAGCACGCGGCTGCGTTCAGTACTCTGGCGGACCAGGTCGGTGATGCCACTGATACCGGCAAGCAAACGAAATCCATTGCGGGGCAAAGCTATGAGCGCACCTGGCGAGATCTTCCAGCCGGGCGCTGCGAACAGCCGGGTGCGCAGGCCGACATGCTCGAGAATCCGGTCGGCAGCCATCAGCCGGAGGTTCGCCTCGTGAGCGGGCAATGTTGCGAACTCACCGCGGCGCGCGCTGGTCGCGGAATCGTCGAAACCATGCAGCACAACGGCATCGCCACCGGCACGCCTGTCAACCAGCCAGCCCACGGTGGTCGCATCGCGGTCGAGTCGGTAGCCACCCTGCAGGCGGGGGGCAACCAGCAACGATACGGGAACACCGCGGTCGCCGAGAGGGGCGCAGAAGGCGGCAACATCGGCCAGCGTGCGGTCGCACACCCCGGCGATCGAAACGATCAATCGTCCTGGCACCCGCTCAGTCTCGCGAAACCAGGTGTCCGGACGGTAGCCAACACGACAACTACGGGCGGCTAGCGTGCGTCCAGACCCGCCGCGTCCAGCAGCCAGGCGTACTGGAACGCGATCTCCTTCCAGCGCTCGTAGCGCCCGCTGATGCCGCCGTGGCCGGCGTGCATCTCCGTCTTCAGCAGCACCCTGGCCGCATCCGACGCGGGATCCAACTGAACGTGGCGAAGCGCCGCAACCCATTTCGCCGGCTCAACGTAGTGCACCCTGGTGTCGTTCAGCGATGTCATCGCCAGGATCGCCGGATAGTTCTTCGCTTCGACGTTCTCGTACGGCGAGTAGGACTTCATGTAGCGGTACACCTCGGGATCCTCCAGCGGGTTCCCCCACTCGTCCCATTCAGTGACGGTCAGTGGCAGCGACGGGTCCAGGATCGTGGTGAGCGGGTCCACGAAGGGCACCGCAGCCAGAATCCCGGCGAACAGATCGGGCGCCAGGTTGGCCACTGCCCCCATCAACAGACCCCCGGCACTGCCCCCGTAGGCCACCAGATTCTCCGGCCTGGTGACATCCGAGCCGACCAGATGCTCTGCCGCCGAGATGAAGTCGATGAACGTATTCCGCTTCTCCAGCATCTTGCCGTGTTCGTACCACGGCCTGCCCAGCTCGCCACCACCACGGACATGGGCGACCGCGAACACCATCCCTCGATCCAGCAAGGACAGTCGAGCTATGGAGAATCGCGGGTCTTCGCACGACTCGTAGGCACCGTATCCGTACAGCAGCAGCGGCGCAGGGTACTTCAGGCCCGCCCGGTGGATTATCGAGAGGGGTATCCGGGCGCCGTCGGGCGCGACCGCCCAGTCACGTTGCTCGACATAGTCCTCCGGCCGATAGTCGCCCAGTACCGGTTGTTCGCGAAGCAGCGTCCGTTCATCGGTGGCCAGATCGAGGTCGTAGATGCGCACCGGTGTGACGAACGACGTGGCCCCGATGCGGAGTTTGGGTGCGCTCCAGTTCGGGTTGGACGACAGCCCAATAGACATCAGCTCTGAACCGAACGTGACGTCTTGGGCCGGTCCATAACCGGATTCCGCAATGGGCCACAATTGGATTCGCGGTAGGGCATCGCTTCGATAGCTCACTACCAGGTGCGTGTCGAACGCGTCGACGGAGTCCAACCGGACGTCATCACGGTGTTCGATCAGGGTGCGGCACGCCGTCGGATCGCTGACCGGGGCTTCGACGAGGGTGAAGTTCTCCGCCCCGTCGTTGTGCAGGATCAGGAAGCGGTCCTGGCCGGCGACGACGGCGTGGTCGACCGAGTACTCGACGGTGTCGCGGCGGGGCCAGACAGTGGCGAATGCGGTCTGCGGATCGGCCGCATCACCGAATCGTAGTTCCGAGGTCACCGCGCTGCCGGCGGCGATGATGACGTACTTGTTGCTGCGAGTGCGTCCGACCGCGACCCAGAATCGCTCGTCGGGTTCGTAGTAGACGCGCTCAGCCGGCAGTCCGGCACCCAGTCGGTGGCGCCACACAGTGTCCGGGCGCCAGGCATCGTCCACGGTGACGTAGTACACGGTGCGGTTATCGGCAGCCCAGGTGACACCCGCACCGATCCCGGCGATCTCGTCATCGAAGCGTTCTCCAGTTCGGAGATCCCTGAACCGCAACGTGTACCGTTCATCGCCCTTCACATCTACCGAGTAGGCCAGGACGTGCCCGTCGACGCTGACGGTAGCCGCGCCGAGAGAGAAGAAGTCGTGCCCTTCGGCCTCGGCATTCTCGTCCAGCAGCACCTGCTCGCCTGCGATCGTGGTGTGCTCATCGAACTGAGGCGGTGTCCAGTCATCGGGATCGGCTACCGGACAGCGGCAATGCAAACCGTACTGCTGGCCTTGAAAGCTGCGCCCGTAGTACCACCACTCGCCGCGCCGAGTGGGGACCGAGAGATCGGTCTCCTTTGTTCTCGCCTTGATCTCGTCGAAAATCTTCTGCCGCAGCGGCTCCTGATCCGCCGTCACGCTCTGGGTGTAGGCGTTCTCCGCCTCGAGGTGGTCGATGACCTCTCGGTTGGCCTTGTCCCGAAGCCATTCGTAGTGGTCGATGAACACGTCTCCGTGATGCTCGCGGCGGTATTCCACCCGTTTGGCGATCGGCGACTTCACTCAGACTCTCCCATCCAGGCGTCGAACTCCAGGCCTGAAATACGCTCGTAGGCTTCGATATAGCGCGCTCTTGTCGCCTCGACGATGTCCTGGGGCAGTGGCGGCGGCGGTGCGTCACCGGAGCGGTCCCAGCCCGACTCCGGGCCGGTCAGCCAGTTGCGAACAAACTGTTTGTCGAAGCTGTTCTGCAGCACACCCTCGGTGTAGTCGTCGGCACCCCAGTAGCGCGAAGAGTCCGGGGTGAGCACTTCATCAGCGAGCTTGAGTTGACCGCTTTCGTCGACACCGAACTCGAACTTGGTATCGGCCAGGATGATGCCCTTGGCCAAGGCGTGCTCGGCGCCCTGACGATAGGCGCGCAGGGTGCGTTCACGAAGCTCGTCAGCGCGTGCCGTGCCCACCAGCGCGACGACGTCGTCAAAGGTGATGTTCTCGTCGTGCTGACCGTGTTCGGCCTTACTCGCAGGTGTGAAAATCGGCTCGCTGAACCGGCTGGCCTCAACCAATCCCGGTGGCAGTGCGATCCCGCAAATCCTGCCGGTCTTCTGGTAGTCGATCAGCCCCGAACCGGTGAGGTAGCCACGGGCCACCGCTTCCACCGGAAGCATCTCCAATTGCTCGACCACCAGCGCCCGGCCCAGGACCTCGGCCGGAATGCGCGCGTCGTCCGGTGGGCCGGCCAGCTGGTTCGGCGCATCCACGTGAGAGAAGAAGAACACGCTCATCGCGGTCAGGACCCGACCCTTGTCCGGTATCTCGGAGTCGAGGATGTGGTCATAGGCAGAGATCCGGTCGGAGGCGACGAGTAGCAGGTGCCTGTCATCGACGCGGTACAGCTCGCGAACCTTGCCGCTGGCCAAATGCCGGTAGGCGGACAGAGCGGGGCGCATCGAGCCAGCCTAACGTTGAGGTGCCGCAGGCCTCCCGTGTGTTGTGATCGAACACATGAATCGACGGTGGGTCCCCTATGCCACAACTCCGGCGCGGCTGATGTCGCAACTGTTCAGCGATGCGGTCGTGATCGTTTGGACGGCCATCTGGGTCTTCGTCGGCACGGCGGTGCACGCCGCAGTCGCGGTGATCGCCGAATTCGGCTACCGGGTGGAAAGCGGTGCCGCCGGGGTGGCGGGCAATCTCGACTCGGCCGGCAACAGCGTTGACGGCGTCCCCCTTATCGGCGACGCGCTGGCAAAACCGCTGACCGGCGCCGGCACCGCTGCCCGCGAGATCGCCGATGCCGGCCAAAGCCTGGGGGTGACGGCGGGTTGGCTGGCCTGGCTGCTCGCACTGGCCGTGGCCGCACCGCCGATCCTTGCCCTGATGATGCCGTGGCTGTTCCTGCGGGTGCGGTTCATCCGGCGCAAATGGACGGCCGTCACGCTGGCGTCCACCATGGCGGGTGAGCAGCTTCTCGCGTTGCGGGCGCTGGCCAACCGCCCGCTGCCGAAGCTGGCGGCGATCAGTTCCGATCCGGCGGGCGCCTGGCGGAATCAGGATCCGGCGGCCATCCGCGGTCTGGCCGCTCTCGAGTTGCGCGCGTCGGGCATCCGCGCCGCCGGCCTGCGCTGGGGTGGCTGAACTCAACTACCGCCGAATCGATCACAGGATCGCCGCCGAGGTGTATTCCGCTGCCTCGGGATAGCGGCTGATGACATCGTCGACGGCCGCAACCACTCGGCCCACCTGGTCCCCCGCCGATCCGGTGAAGATCTGCTTGTCGGCGAGAGCCATGTCGAGCGCCACCCGATCCAGCGGAAACCGGGGGTCGGCGGCGAGCCGGTCCAGCAAATCGGGCTCAGCACCGGCCTCACGCATCGCCAGCGCGACCGCGAGCGCGTGCTCCTTGATGAGCTCGTGTGCGGTCTCCCTGCCCACTCCGGCGCGCACCGCGGCGAGGAGGATGCGGGTGGTGGCCAAGAACGGCAGGTAGCGGTCGAGCTCACGGTGGATCACCGCGGGGTAGGCGCCGAATTCGTCGAGCACCGTCAGGAAGGTCTCGGTCTGACCGTCGAGCGCGAAGAACGCGTCCGGCAGCGCGACACGGCGCACCACTGAGCAGAATACGTCGCCCTCGTTCCACTGTGCGCCGGCCAGTTCGGCGGCCATCGACGCGTACCCGCGGAGCACGACCTGCAGGCCGTTGACGCGTTCGCAGCTGCGGGCGTTCATCTTGTGCGGCATCGCCGATGACCCGACCTGTCCGGGGGCGAATCCCTCGGTCACCAGTTCGTGGCCGGCCATCAACCGGATGGTGTGTGCCAGCGACGACGGTCCGGCGCCCAGCTGGACGAGCGCGGACACCACGTCATGGTCGAGTGAGCGGGGATAGACCTGCCCGACGCTGGTGAGGATCTCGGTGAAGCCCAGGAACTGTGCGACGCGGCGTTCCAGATCGGCCAGACGCCCGGTGTCGCCGTCGAACAGATCGAGCATGTCCTGAGCGGTGCCCATCGGCCCCTTGATGCCGCGCAACGGGTAACGATCGATGAGCTCGCTGATCCGCTGCAAGGCGACCAGCATCTCCTGGGCCGCCGACGCGAAGCGTTTGCCGAGTGTGGTGGCCTGGGCCGCGACGTTGTGGCTGCGACCGGCCATGACCAGGTCGCGGTAGAGCACCGCGCGCTCAGCGAGTCTGGCCAGCACCGCGACTCCGTGCGAATGCACCAACTGCATTGACTGCCGGATCTGCAGCTGTTCGACGTTCTCGGTGAGATCCCGGCTCGTCATCCCCTTGTGCACCTGCTCATGACCGGCGAGCGCGTTGAACTCCTCGATGCGCGCCTTCACGTCGTGGCGCAGCACTCGTTCCCGTGCGGCGATCGACTCCAGGTCGACGTCCTCGACAACCCGTTCGTAGTCACCGATCACCGAATCGGGGACGCTCGAGTTTCCCGCACCGAGTTCTGCCTGGGCTCTCAGCACTGCCAGCCACAGCCGCCGTTCAGTGACGATCTTGGCCTCCGGCGACCAGATGGCCACCATCTCCTCGCTGGCGTATCGAGTGGCCAGAATGTTGGGAATACTCACGAATGCACAGCCTATCGGCCGGATGAGGCAAGCTGGCCGGTGTGCACTCCCCCCGCCGCAGTGTCTTCTACGTCGGACTGGACCTGGCCTGGGGCCAGCGCAAGCCCACCGGCGTGGCTGCCGTCGACGACTCGGGGCGGCTGGTCTACGCCGGGACCGCGACCGATGACACCAGCATCCGAGCCGCGTTGGCGCCTTACACCCACGAGGCCTGTCTGGTAGCCATCGACGCTCCCTTGATCGTCACCAACCCGACCGGTCAACGCCCCGCCGAACGGCAGCTCAACGCCGACTTCGGACGATTCCAGGCCGGCGCGCACCCGTCCAACACGACTAGGCCCGAGTTCGCCGAGGTTCCCCGGGCTGCGCGGATCGCCCGCGCGCTCGACCTGGACATCGATCCGGAGTCGACGGCGCACCGGCGGGCGATCGAGGTGTACCCGCATCCGGCGACGATCACCCTGTTCCGGCTCGGGCGAACGTTGAAGTACAAGAACAAACCTGGCCGCAGCGTCGCGCAGGTGCGGGCGGAATTGCTGCGGCTGATGGAACACATCGAGGGACTCGCGCAGGCCGACCCCCCGCTGCGCACCGCGGACAGCGAGAACTGGGCACAGTTGCGCGCCATGGCCGACAGCGCGGAGCGAAAGAGCGAACTGCGCCGCGTCGAGGATCCGGTCGACGCCGTGCTGTGCGCCTATGTCGCGATGTACACCGCGCGCCGGCCTGACGACATCACCGTCTACGGCGACGGGCAGACCGGCTACATCGTCACTCCGGCCTTGCCCACGGACCTGGCCCCAGCCCCGCCGGAACCGACGCCGGGCGCCATCCACGACGCCATTACCACCTACGCCGAGCGCCGGCCGACACTGACGGATTCGACCGGCCATTATCTGGCGGCGGTTACCGGCCTACTCGATGACGCGGGGATCAACTATCTCGGCATCACGGCGCGCACCAAGACGGTCGCCTCGTTCGCCGCGAAAGCCGACCGCACCATCGACGGCCGACGCCTGTATACCGATCCGCTGTCGGAGATCACCGACCAGATCGGCGTCCGGGTCATCACTTACCTGCGCGACGACGTCGCTACCGTCGCCAATCTGCTCGCCGAGGAGATGCGCTTGCTCGACGACCGGGATATGGGCGTCGAAACCGCGAGCGAAGGCCGGTGGGGTTACACCAGCCGGCACCTGCTGGTGGCCGCCGAGGGCGAACGGCAGCCGGCCTCGGTTCAGGTTCGAACCATCCTGCAGCACGCATGGGCCGAGTTCGAGCATGACGTCCGCTACAAAGGTTCGGTAACCGAGGAGGACGCACCGGATCTCGACCGGCGCTTCACGTTGGCCGCGGGGCTGCTCGAGTTGGCTGACCGCGAGTTCTCGGCGATTCGGGAACGACTCCGGTCGACCACCCCATCGGAGCCCGTTCCGCAGAACACCGGCGATCCCCGGATCGCGACCCCGGTGCTTGCCACGTATCTGGGCAACCGGTTCCCCGACGCCGGGTGGTCGCGCACCGAGCACTACGCGTGGATCGCAGGCTTACTGCTCGAGCTCGGCATCGATTCGGTCGACGGTGTGGAGGCCGTCCTCGGCAGCATCGACACCGCCGCGGTCAACGACGCGATGGACTACCGGTATCCGGCCGGCGCGGTGCGTCGGCTCGACGATGTGCTGCTCGCGGTGTTCGGCACCCAGTATCTGCAGCTGGCCGGCAATGGTGACCGTATTGCCTTGCTGGAAAACCGGTTTCAGCGACTCAGTGAGAGGGCTAGCTGGATGTCATCCGGGAAACCTCTTCGAGGAACTTCGTGACCACCGCCGGGTCATCGTGGCGTTGCCAGCCGAAGGTGGTTGGGCGCTGGGCGCGGTCGTGCCAGAAGTGTCCGGCCTTCGACTCGGGCCGGGTGGCAACCAGCCAGACGACGGTGTCCGCACCGTCGGCGGCGTCGCGCAGCAGTGGCCCGGTCAATCTCCGAAAGACAGGCAAGGCTTCTGCGACGCCCGGGGTCTCGACCCAGCCCGGGTGGGCGCTCTCGACGCGAATTCCGGTGCCGGCCAGCCGCTGCGCCCATTGGTCGGCGAGCACCACCTGCATCCGCTTGGTGCGGGCATAGACCCGCACGCCGTTGTACGTGCCGTTGCGAGACTCGAGATCCTCAGCGCTCAACGGCGTGGTGTACATGCCGCCCGATGACATGAAGACAACCGACGCACCGTGCGCATTGTGCAGCATTGGCAGCAGCTCTTGCGTCATCACCTGCGGCCCGAGGACGTGGCACGCCAACTGGGTCTCGTGTCCCTGCGGCGTCTCAGTACGTTTTTTGGGCATACCGCCGGCATTGTGCACCAGGCCGTGCAACGCATCGATGCGTCCGCAGAGGTCGGCGGTCCACGCGCGCACGGCGTCGAGATCGGCGACGTCACAGACTTCCTCGATCACCGAACCGCCCGCGGCGTCCGGCAACGCACCTCGGATCATCGCGGCGCTGTGGCGGACCTTCTTCTCGTCGCGCCCGAGCAAGTGAACCGTTGCTCCGAGTCGGACGAAGGACTCAGCCATCGCCTCGCCGATCCCTGCGGTCGCGCCGGTCACCACTACCCTCTTGCCCGCCATCGCAGCGGGTGGCGGATCGGGGGGCCACCAGTGCTGTCGCATCTTCGAGCCCAGCTTGGTGTATCCCAGGACCACAGAACGGTCCAGAACTGTGTCCGCGACTTGGGCTAGACGTCCGGTGATAGCCATCCCCACCAATGTAACCGTCGCAACAACACAGCAGGCGCGGTCAGGAGCGGTCAGGAGCGGTCGGGCGCGGGCTCGTCGTAGGGGGCGAGCACGTCGATCACGTCGATCAAGGTAGCTCTGGCCGTTGCCCGCGGGCCGGCGCCGTCACCGACCAGCGCGGCCACCACCGCACCGTCTACCGCGCACACCAGTGCGGTGAGCAACGTCGCGCGAACCGACCTTCCGGAGCGGTCGACCACTTCGACGACGGCGTCGGTGCGCTGCTGAAGAATGCGCCGCTGGATATCGCGCAGCCCCGGTTGGCGCGCGCAGGCAATGTAACGCTCATACCGTGAGATCAGTCGTTCGGTGATCTGTTCGGGATTGTCCCCGACCAGCAAGTCGACCAATACGTCGGCGGTCGACTCGGCGCCGCGGCGACGGCGCGACAGCAGGGCGACCCGGTGCCTCAACTCCTCCGACTCCCGGGTTCCGACGTGTTCAACAGCCTTGGAGATCAGATCCTCGAGAGACGAAAAATAGTACGTGGTGGACGCCAGCGGAAGCCCGGCCCGGCGTGCCACGGCACGGTGCCGCACGGCGTCGAATCCGCCTTCGCAAAGAAGGTCGGCGGCCGCGCTGACCAGCGCGTACCGTCGACGCTCCCCCTTGGGAGTGACTGCTGCCGTCACCCTTATCATGGTGCCAGTCAGGGGGTTTTGGCATCGCGCTTTCGGCCAATCGACCGCCTTGCCAAGCGCCGTCCGATGGCATGATGGCGCGCATGTCTGCCATCAACCGTCGCGCCGCGCTGCACGCCGGTCTGTGCTCTGGCATCGCGGCCGTGGCCGGGGCGTACACATTAGGCACACCAGGAACATTGGCCACCCCAGTGGCCGCAGGTGCACCGCCCGCCCCGCAGGCACCACCCGCGCCGGCCGCAACCTTCGCCACCGGTTCCTTCGCGTCGGCCGCTCGCGGCGGAGCCATGACCAACTGGATCATCGCCCGCCCGCCTGGCCAGGCGGCGCCGATCCGACCGGTCATCCTGCTGCACGGTAAGGACTCCAGCGCGCACGCGGTGATGTCGATGGGTGCCGAACGGTTCCTCGCGGATGCGGTGCGTGCCGGGGTGCCGCCGTTCGCGATCGCAGCCGTCGACGGGGGCGGCACCTACTGGCACCGACGCGCGTCCGGTGACGACGCGGGCGCGATGGTGCTCGACGAGTTCATCCCCTTGCTGGCCGAGCAGGGCCTGGACACCTCCCGGGTGGCGTTCCAGGGGTGGTCGATGGGCGGATACGGCGCGATGCTGCTGGGCGCCCGGCTGGGCCCCGGACGCACCGCGGCGATCTGCGCCGTCAGCCCTGCCCTCTGGACGTCGCCGGGCGCAGCGGCGCCGGGAGCGTTCGACGACGCCCAGGACTATGAAGCCAACAGCGTGTGGGGCCTGGCCGCGCTGGACACAATCCCCCTGCGCATCGATTGTGGCTACGACGATCCGTTCTACCCGGCGACGCAACGTTTCATCGCCCAGCTCCAGAACCCGCCGGCCGGGGGTTTCTCGCCCGGAGGGCACGATGCGTCCTACTGGTCCTCGCAGTTGACCAGCGAGCTGACCTGGGCGGCGCCGTTGCTGACGGCCTAAATGGAGATTAGGCCGTCGGCTGCCGCGAGCCCGATATCGCTACGAAAGTGGCTGCCGGGAAACCGAATCGAGTCGATCCGCGCGTAGGCAGCCTCGCGTGCCGAGGCGAGGCTGGGGCCGACCCCCACCACCGACAGCACCCGGCCACCGGAGGACACGATGGCTCCGTCGTCGCGACGGGCGGTGCCGGCGTGCAGCACGCTGCTGCCCGACTCTGGGCTCTCCCGGTCGGCCTCCGCGTCGTGCACCACATCACCCACCCGCGGACGTCCCGGATAGTTCTCCGCAGCGACGACGACCGTGACGGCGAAGCCTGGGCGCCAGCGCAGCGGGGGCTGGCCGGCCAGCTCTCCGGTCGCGGCCGCATGCATCAGCTGCCCCAATGGCGACTCCAGCAGCGCAAGCACCGCTTGAGTCTCCGGATCGCCGAAGCGACAGTTGAATTCGACCACCGTGGGACCTGTGGGCGTGATCGCCAGACCCGCGTAGAGCAGGCCCGAGAACGGGCACCCCCGCCTGACGAGTTCGGCGGCGACAGGTTTCACGACCTCGTCGACGATGCGCGGCACCATGTCGTCAGGCAGCCACGGCAGTGGCGTATAGGCACCCATACCGCCGGTGTTGGGTCCGACGTCGCCGTCGCCGATGCGTTTGAAGTCCTGAGCCGGCAACAGCGGAACGACGGTCTCACTGTCGACTATGCAAAAAAGTGAAACCTCGGGCCCGCCGAGGAAAGACTCGAGCAGCACCGGATGCCCGGCGTCCAGCAAGCTGGCGGCATGCGCGCGGGCGATGTCGCGGTCCGCCGAGACCACCACGCCTTTGCCGGCGGCCAACCCGTCATCCTTGACCACCCAGGCGGGATCGTCGATGGGTGGACCGAACCGATCCAGCGCGACGTCGAGGTGCGCGGGGTTGTCGACGATCTCGCTGCGGGCGGTACGCACTCCGGCGGCGGCCATCACGTCCTTGGCGAACGACTTCGAGCCCTCGATGCGCGCGGCGTCTTTCGTCGGCCCGAAGCAGGCGATGCCCGCTTCGCGCACGGCGTCGGCGACGCCGAGCACCAGCGGAACCTCCGGTCCAATGACCACGAGGTCGGCTCCGATGCGTTGCGCCAGGGCGGCGACGGCTTGACGCGACGTCACGTCGATCTCGTACTGATCGGCGATGCCCGCGGTGCCGGCATTGCCGGGCGCGACGGCAAGCGCCGTCACCTCGGGGTCTCGGCGCAGCGCAAGCAACAGCGCATGTTCACGGGCTCCGGATCCGATTACCAGGACGTGCACAGGTGCTCACCTTAATGGCACCGATGGCGGCGGGTCCCGACGCGTCGACCATACATGTCAAGCCGTTAGTGTATGGTCTATTACATGACCGCTATCAACGATGGACTGCAGAGCTGCCCATTCCTCGCTCCCGGGTACGATTTCACCGATCCAGATGTCCTGCTCAACGGCATTCCCGTCACCGAGTTCGCCGAGCTTCGCAAGACCGCACCGGTGTGGTGGAACGCCCAGAACGAGACGGTCTTCGGCGACGGCGGCTATTGGGTCATCAGCCGGCACGCGGACATCAGGACGATCTCGCGGGATGGCACACTGTGGTCTGCCAACCGCAAAGGCGTGGTCATGCGCCTGCCCGACGGCGTTACCGCCGAGCAGCTCGAACTCACCAAGGCCCTGCTGATCAACCACGACGCACCCGAGCACACCCGGCTCCGCAAGATCGTCTCGCGGCTCTTCACACCCCGGGCAATCGCCACGCTGGAGGAGAAGCTGGCCGTGGCCGCACATGGCATCGTGCGTGCCGCCGCCGCGAAGGACACCGGCAACTTTGTCGACGACATCGCGATGAACCTTCCGCTGGAGGCGATCGCCGACCTCATCGGCGTGCCCGAACGCGACCGGGAGAAGCTGTTCGCATGGACGAACGCGATCATGAACACTGACGATCCGGACTTCGACTCGGATCCGACGACGGCAAACGCCGAGTTGATGGGATACGCGTACACCATGGCCGAGGATCGGCGGCGCTGCCCGGCCGACGACATCGTCACCAGGCTCGTCCAGGCCGATATCGACGGGGAGTCGCTGGCCGACGTCGAGTTCGCGTTCTTCGTGATCCTGCTCGCCGTCGCCGGAAACGAGACCACCCGCAACGCCATGACCCACGGCATGAACGCCTTCTTCGAGAACCCCGAACAATGGGAGCTGTTCAAGCGCGAACGCCCCGATACCGCCGTCGAGGAGATGATCCGCTGGGCCACCCCGGTGCACTGCTTCCAGCGCACCGCGCTGGCCGACGTCGATATCGGCGACGTAACCGTCGCCGAAGGACAGCGGGTCGGGCTGTTCTACAGCTCCGCGAATTTCGACGACGAGGTGTTCGACCAGCCCTTCAAATTCGATATCCTGCGAAACCCCAATCCGCACTTGGCATTCGGTGGCAACGGTGCACACTATTGCATCGGCGCCAATCTCGCCCGGATGGAGATCAAGCTGATCATCAACGAGATCGCCGATCAGATCCCCGACATTACGAAGCTGGCTGAACCGCTGCGCCTGAGGTCGGGTTGGATCAACGGCGTCAAGGATCTACAGGTCTCCTACCGTTAGTGCGCACCCATGGTTGGTCAGGGGCCAAGCCCGCCTCGGACGAGGAGGCGATGGCCAGGATTCTGGACGCCGCCGCCAAGGTGATCGCGGACCATGGCGCCGACTTCAGCCTCTCGGATGTGGCGCGCACGGTGGGGGTCACGCGCCAGACCGTTTATCGATATTTCTCCAGCACCGATGCTCTACTGGTCGCCGCGGCGATCCACACCGTCGACGGATTTCTTGACCGTCTGACCGCGCATCTGGAAGGTATCCACGATCCGGCCACGGCTGTCACCGAAACTGTGGCAACGGCACTGGAATGGCTGCCCCGCGAGAAATATATTGGCCTTCTCTTGACGCCCGGCGGGGCAGCCCACGTGGAATCCGTGACTTCCGACGTCGCCCTGCGATTCGGCCGCGACATGGTGCAGCGCCTCGACGTGGACTGGGCTTCGGCCGGCTACCGCGATGCCGATCTCGATGAACTGGCCGAGCACCTGCTCCGGCTGATCCAGTCGTTCGTCATCGATCCCGGGCGCCCGCCGCGCCGCGGCACCGAGTTGCGCGCCTACCTGAGCCGGTGGGTCGGCAACGCGTTGCTTCCCCGGTAACCCCTCACATCACCGTCAGCGGTAGCGACTGGCGGTCCTCGAAGACCCAGGACGCGCCTCTGCTGAACTTGCACACTGCGACCTCGGGCAGTTCCTCTGCCGCAGTGCCGGTCTCGACTACCCGTGCCGTCCAGTCCGATTCGGTGCCCGACACCTGAGCACGGAATGTCGGGTCGACTGCCGCCACGATGGCCTGCAGCGGCAGGTCCGAGTCCGGCGACACCAGCGAGATCCACGAGCCATCCTCGTACGCGGGCGAACGCCGCACGTGCACGGCGTCCGCGTCGACGTCGGCGAATACGTAGGCGGCCGGATTCAGCAAGGGATGCAACTCGAGAACTCGCAGCGCGCCGCTGGCCTTGCTCGGCAGTTTCAGAGCCTGGTGGATCCGCTCAGCGGCCACCCCCGCGATACCGATCAGCTGCTTGGTACGGATCGAGCGCTCCAGTGCGACGTCATCGTTGGTGCGGGCTGCGACAGCCAGGTTGAAGGACAGCACGAGAAGATGCATCTGTAGACAGATCTCGTCGGCGATACGCACCAGGGCCGAATGGGAGAACCCACCGAAATCGACGTCCGACAACAGCGGCCCCGAATAGTCGGCGAACCCCTCGTCATCGGGGTCAATAGGATCGAGTTCGGTGCGATGGGCCCGACTGGCACGCACAGTGGCCAGCGCCGGGATGAATTCCGCCTCCGGGTAGGACTCGTCGATGGTCACCGTCCACGCACAGTGCGGGTGCCGGTCAGACGGCTTCCTGGGCGGCCGGTGGATGGGGCGGACCCGGGTCTTGGGATTGGTGGCCAATGCGGTGGCGTCGAACGTCGGGTCCTCGATGTCGTGACACATGCCGTGCACGTAGTCCTCGCCCATCGGCTCGACATCCAGCAGCGCGCCGCAGTGATCGAGGTAGAACTCGCCGTGCCATCTGTCCCGCACGATGTAGCGAAAGTCCATGAACTGTGGTGGGGCACCGATGTCGATCTGCAACCCCTTGAAGATGGTGACGACGTCGACGCCCTCGAAACCGAGTGCCTTCTGCATCCGCTTGGTGTAAAGCGGGCTAGCGCCGGCCCATTCCTCGACAGCGATCTTGAGCATCTCCTCGCGACCGAAACTGGATATGCACCAGGCCATTCCCGATCGGTCGATAAGCTGACCGATCAACAGCAACTCGGGCACCAGTGTGGCGAGTTCGCCCCGAGACAGCGCGGCGTACCTACTCTTCGTTGACGTCATCGCCGAGCTGACTTCCCGAATGCATCTTCAGCGCGGCGTTTGCATTGGCTCGTTTGTCTTCGGTGGCGTTTCGCCGCTTGCCCGCCACCTTGGTGACCACGCCGTCGAGCTTCGAACCGAGCGGAAAGCCCAGATAGTGGGTGAGGAAGATCGCCATCTCCCTGAGCTCTTCCTCGGTCAATTCGCCGTTACCCAGAGCCGCATTCACCTGGATCTCAGCAAGATCCGTAATACCGAGCGCAGTAACCACAGTCAGCGTCATCATCCGCTTCTCGCGCATCGACAGGCCGGGCCGCGTCCAGATGCTGCCGAAGAGGTGATCGGCGGTCAACGCGAAGTAGTCGCCGGGCATGTCGGGCATCTCCCACCCATAGACCTCGTTCATCTTCGCGAGGCCCTTGCGGCGTATCTCGTCCATGCTCACTCCTTCCCGTGCGGCACACCGAGTCCGGCGGCCAGGTTCTGCAGTGCTACCGCGGCCAACGGCAGATCCACGCCGTTGACCGCCCCTAGCTCCAAGGCCAGCGCGAGGTCCTTCTCGCCCAGTCCACGGGTGTGGACGAAGGCATCGTGCAGCCAGTGTTCGGGCGCCAGTGGTGTCATGTCCTCGCGCACCATGATCGCGCCGGGACCCCCGGTCAGCGCATCGGTATGGCGCACCACCCGGCCCAGTTGCCCGAGGTCGATACCGTTGGCCTCGGCCAGAACCATCGCCTCGCACGCCGCGGCATAGCCGATGAAACTCAACATGTTACGGGCCAGCTTCATCCGAGTGCCTGATCCCGGCCCGCCGGCATGAACGATCATCGAGCCCATCTGTTTCAGCGCCGGCTTACTCCGCTCATATACCGGGCGGTCCGCACCGACCATGATGGCCAACTCACCCTTCTCGGCTGCAGCACCACCACCGCTGACCGGTGCGTCGATGACGTGTATGCCGGCCGGCCACAACTGATCGGCGAGCTCAACGGCCGTCTCCGGGCTGATCGTGGAATGAATCGCGATGACGGTGCCGGGCTGAGCGTGTGCGGCGAGCTGACCGACCACGTCGCGCACCTGTCGGTCGTCGAGCACAGTGACACTGATGATGTCGGCTCCCGCAACGTCAGCGACGCTGTCCGCCACGGTCGCACCCATTTCTGCCAGCGGAGCCATCGCTTCGGCACGCAGGTCGAAGACCGTGACGCCGCCCGGCCATTCCACCAGTCGCTTGGCCATCGGTGAGCCCATATTGCCCAGACCGATGTAACCCAGCTTCGGCGACTCGGTCATGAGCGGATGATCTGTCCGCCGTCGACGTTGAAGATCTGTCCGGTTATCCACTTAGCCTGATCCGAGAGCAGGAACAACAACATGCCGATCAGATCCTCGGTTTCACCCATGCGCGACAATGGAATACGCTTGACTATGTCGGCGACCATCTCCTGCGGTGTGGTGCCGCGATTGGCCTCGGTGTCGATGGGTCCGGGGGCTATCGCGTTCACCCTGATGTTCTGGCCGCCCAGTTCGGTGGCCAGCTGCTGTGTCAGCCCGTTGATTCCGACCTTGGCCAGCCCGTAGAAGTTCGAATACAGCCAAGCCGCGGTAGAGGACTGGTTGACGATCGCCCCCCCGCCCCGCCTGGCCATCTTTCGGTAGACCGCACGGGTGCAGACCAGCGCGCCGTCCATGTTCACGCTCATGAACTTCTTGTAGTACTCCCAGTCGACGGTGATGAGAAAATCGAGCTTCATGCCGCCGAAGATGGCGGCATTGTTCACCAGGAAGTCGATGCCGCCGAACTCCGAAAGCGTTTGTGCTGCCATTTCTTTGGCTGAATCAGGATCGGACACATCAACCGGCAGCGCCAACGCTGTTCCGCCCTCCCCACGGATCGCGTCGGCGACCGTACGCGCTCCCGAGATGTTGATATCGGCGACTACCACTGCCGCGCCCTCACGGGCCAGCGCCTCCGCGTAGGCCTGACCGATGCCACCGCCGGCACCGGTGACAATCGCCACCTTCTCCCTGAACTGGTCACCGTAAAGCCCCACGGGCCCCTCCTTAGTTTGCTGCCGTGGCAATCGCTTTGGTCTCGAGGTACTCCTCGAATCCGGCGAGGCCCATCTCCCGGCCGATGCCGGATTGCCGGTAACCGCCGAAGGGCATGTCCGCCGAGTACCAGACGCCACCGTTGATGTTGACGGTGCCGACCCGCATCCGCGCGGCAACGCCTTCGGCCCGTTCGACGTCTGCCGAGTACACGGTGCCGGACAGACCGTACGGCGAGTCGTTGGCGATCCGGACGGCGTCATCATCGCCGTCGTGGCCGATCACCGTCAGCACCGGACCGAAGATCTCTTCGCGGGCCGCTCTCGCGTTGTTGTCGAGGCCCGCGATCACGGTCGGCTCGATGAAGAATCCGGTATCGCGGTCGGTGGGACGTCCACCGCCGCAGGCGAACCGGCCGCCTTCCGCGATTGCTGACTCCAGGTATCCCTGGATGCGGTCGCGCTGGCGCCCGGATATCACCGGACCGCAGATGGTGCCGGCGTCGTTCGGGTCTCCCGGCTTCAGTCCGGCCATGGTTGCCGCGGCGGCCTCAACGGCCTCGTCGTATCGGGCGCGGGGCACCACCAGGCGCGTGGTGATCGCGCATCCCTGGCCGGCGTGCATGGCTGCGGTAAAGGCCGATATCGAGCATGCACCGGTGAGATCCGCATCGTCGAGCACCAGAAACGCCGACTTACCGCCCAATTCGAGGAAAACCTTCTTCACCGTGGCCGAGCAGTCGGACATCACCGCGCGTCCAGTGGCCGTCGACCCGGTGAAGGAGACCATATCCACCCGCGGGTCCTGGGAAAGCAGCGCGCCCAGGCTGTGGTCGCCGGAGGTGACGATGTTGACGACCCCCGGCGGTATATCAGTGGCTTCGACGATCAGTGCTCCGAGTACCGCCGCGCTCCAAGGGGTATCGGGTGCCGGTTTCAACACGACGGTGTTTCCGGCCGCCAGAGCCGGACCCAGCTTGGCGAGATTGATCTGGTTTGGAAAGTTCCAGGGCGTAATCGCACCTACCACCCCGACGGCCTCCCGCACGATCGTCCGATGGGTCTTGATACCCATTGGCGCCGCAACTCCCAGATCGGTCGTCCACTGAAAGGACTCCGCGGTGTCCACGCAGAAGCTGAGATCCTCGATCGGAGCTTCGAGTTGCGCCATCGAGGTCAGCATCCGGGGTGCGCCGACCTCGGCGATGGCAAGTTCGCGCAGTTCCTCGAGGTGATCGCGCATCGCCGTCTGCAGCTGGCGGATACCCCGCACGCGCAATTCGAGATTCCTCGACCAGTCCGTCGCGTCGAAAGCCCTCCGGGCCGCCGCGATCGCCGCGTCCATGTCCTCGACACTGGCGTCGGCGGCCTCACCCAGCGTCTCCTCGGTCGTCGGGTTGACGGTTTGAAAGGTTCCGGATCTGCCAGCGACGAGTTCGCCGTCGATGAGCAGCTTGCTCTCCCGACCGGCCAGAATCGCCATCCGATCTCCTGTCTGGCTCTTAGACACATGTCCGAATACTGGTCAAAACGATAGCTTGCAGCTGGGGTGTGAGGCAACAGAAGGGCTGCGCTCGTGCCGCCATATTGGCTCTGAACTGGATAGATCCCGTTCTTCTTGCTTACCACCCGAGGCATCCGATAACTTGGACATGTGTCCAGTGACGCGGTGGTGGCACTCACGCCTCAGCAGCGGCAAACGCCGCGCAACCGACGACAGGAGGAGACTTTTCGCAAAGTCCTGTCGGCCGGCGTCGAGATGCTTCGCGAATCTTCCTATGCCGATCTGACCGTGCGCGCTGTCGCCGCGCGCGCCGCGGTCGCACCCGCGACCGCCTACACCTACTTCTCGTCGAAGAACCACTTGATAGCCGAGGTCTACTTGGATCTCGTGCAACAGGTTGAGTACTTCACCGACGTCAACGAGTCCACCGCGACCCGGGTGGAAAAGACGCTGCGCAGCATGGCCCTGATGGTCGCCGACGAACCCGAGGTCGCCGCGGCCTGCACCACAGCGCTGCTGTCGAGCAACGACGAGGCGGTGCGCGCGGTGCGCGACCGCATTGGCACCGAGATCCATCGGCGCATCCGTGCGGCCCTCGGACCCGGCCGCGATCCGCGGACCCTGGCCGCCCTCGAGATGACGTTCTTCGGCGCACTCGTCAATGCCGGCAGCGGCGCGTTCACCTATCACCAGATCGCCGACCGATTGAGCTACGTGGTCGGGCTCATCGTCGGAGAGGACCGATGACCACCAACAGCGGCGCACTCAGCGAAGTCATGCTGGACCCGTACGACTACGACTTCCATGAGGATCCGTATCCCTACTACCGGCGGTTGCGCGACGAAGCGCCGCTATACCACAACGAGAAGCTCGGCTTCTGGGCGTTGTCCCGCCACCGCGACGTTCTGCAGGGCTTCCGCAACAGCACCACGCTGTCCAACGCGTACGGGGTCTCACTGGACCCGGCCTCCCGCGGCCCGCACGCTTCGAAGACGATGTCCTTTCTGGCCATGGACGATCCCGCCCACCTGCGGCTGCGCACACTGGTGTCCAAGGGCTTCACACCACGCCGCATCAGGGCGCTCGAACCCAGGGTCACCGAGCTGACGGCCAACCATCTCGACAGTTTGCTCGAGCAGGCAAGCGGTTCCGAAACCGTGGACTATGTCGAAGAATTCGCCGGCATGCTACCGATGGACGTGATCTCCGAGCTGATGGGAGTGCCGCAGCCCGACCGCGCTCAGGTACGTGCGTGGGCCGACAGGGTGATGCACCGCGAGGACGGCGTCACAGACATTCCGGCCGCAGCCATCGAGGCATCGATCAACCTGATCGTCTACTACCAGGCGATGATCGCCGAGCGGCGCAAGCGTCTCACGGATGACTTGACCTCGGCGCTGCTGGAAGCCGAGATCGACGGGGACCGCCTCGCCGACGACGAGGTTCTCGGCTTCATGTTCCTGATGGTGATCGCGGGCAACGAGACCACCACCAAACTTCTTGCCAACGCTGCATTCTGGGGTCACCGCAACCCCGAACAGCTCACGCCCATATACGAGGACCGCGGGCGGGTGCCGCTCTGGGTGGAGGAAACGCTGCGCTACGACACATCCAGCCAGATTCTGGCCCGCACCGTGGCAGGCGAGCTGACACTGTACGACACCGCGATTCCCGAAGGAGACGTGCTGCTTCTGCTTCCCGGATCCGCCCACCGTGATGAGCGGGTATGGGACAAGCCTGACGATTTCGTCATCGGCCGCGAGATCGGTCCGAAGTTGCTGAGTTTCGGCAGTGGTGCGCATTTCTGTCTCGGTGCGCACCTCGCCCGGATGGAGGCGCGAGTGGCTCTGACGGAATTTATCAAGCGCATCCGGGGATTTGAGGTCGACGAGGCCAATGTGGTCCGAGTGCACTCCAGCAATGTGCGCGGATTCGCGCACCTACCGATCACCGTCAACGCCCGCTAGAACGGCCCGAAAGGTCTCCGATGCCCCGTTTCGAACCTCTGCCAGAACGGCGGCCCGCCCTGGTGGCGGGCGCCTCCTCGGGTATCGGAGCCGCCACGGCGATCAACCTTGCCGCCCGCGGCTTTCCGGTGGCGTTGGCGGCGCGGCGGGTGGAGAAGTGTCAGGAGTTCGCCGACAAGATCCGCACCGACGGCGGTGAGGCCCTGGCAGTCCACCTCGACGTGACCGACCCCGACTCGGTCAAAGCCTGTGTCGAAGAGGCAACCTCGGCACTTGGAGATATCGAGGTGCTGGTCGCCGGTGCCGGAGACACCGACTTCGGCAAGCTCGACTCCATCAGCACCGAACAGTTCGAAGCACAGATTCAGATCCACTTGGTCGGGGCCAACCGGATGGCCGGCGCGGTGCTGCCCGGCATGATCGGGCGCCGGCGGGGAGATCTGATCTTCGTGGGTTCTGATGTGGCACTGCGGCAGCGGCCGCACATGGGCGCGTACGGGGCGGCCAAAGCCGCTTTGGTCGCGATGGTGCACAACCTCCAGATGGAACTCGAGGGCACTGGGGTGCGCGCCTCGATTGTGCACCCCGGCCCGACCAAGACAGCGATGGGCTGGAGCCTGCCCGCCGAGCTGATCGGCCCCGCGCTCGAGGATTGGGCGAAGTGGGGCCAGGCCCGCCACAACTATTTCTTGCGCGCGGCCGACCTCGCCAGAGCCATCACCTTCGTCGCCGAGACACCGCGGGGCGGATACATCGCAAACATGGAACTTCAGCCCGAAGCCCCGCTGGCGACCGCCCAGGAACAGAACCGATGACCTCCGCGATCGTGCCCCGCGTCTCCGGTGGGGAAGCCGAACACGGCCACCTCGAGGAGTTCCGCACCGACCCGATCGGCCTGATGAAGCGCGTCCGCGAGGAATGTGGCGAGGTCGGCTGGTTCCAGCTGGTCGACAAGCACGTCATCCTGCTGTCCGGCGCCGAGGCGAACGAGTTCTTCTTCCGGTCCGCCGACGAAGATCTCGATCAGGCCGAGGCCTACCCGTTCATGACCCCGATCTTCGGCAAGGGGGTGGTCTTCGACGCCAGTCCCGAACGACGCAAGGAGATGCTGCACAACTCGGCCCTACGCGGGGAGCAGATGAAAGGCCATGCCGCGACGATCGAGGGCGAGGTCCGCAAGATCACCAAAGATTGGGGGAAGACCGGGGAAATCGAGCTGCTCGACTTCTTCGCTGAACTGACGATCTACACCTCGACAGCCTGTCTGATCGGGTTGAAGTTCCGTGAGCAGTTGGACCAGCGGTTCGCGACCTACTACCACGAACTGGAGCGCGGGACCGATCCGCTGTGCTACGTCGACCCCTACCTACCGATCGAGAGCTTCAAACGCCGTGATGAGGCACGCGTGAAACTCGTCGCCCTGGTGCAGGAGATCATGGACCAGCGCCTGGAGAATCCACCGCAGGACAAGGCTGACCGCGACATGCTCGACGTTCTGGTGTCGATCAAGGACGAGGACGGTAAGGCCCGCTTCTCCGCCGACGAGGTCACCGGGATGTTCATCTCGCTGATGTTCGCCGGACATCACACCAGCGCGGGCACCTCGTCATGGACGCTGATCGAATTGCTCCGCCACCCCGAGATCTACACAGCGGTCCAGCAGGAGCTCGACGAGCTCTACGCTGATGGCCAAGAGGTGAGTTTCCATGCCCTGCGCCAGATCCCGAAGCTGGACAACGTCGTCAAGGAGACGTTGCGCCTGCATCCGCCGCTGATCATCCTGATGCGAGTGGCTCAGGGAGAGTTCGACGTCGCCGGCTTCGGGATCCACAAGGGCGACTTCGTGGCCGCCTCCCCCGCGATCAGCAACCGAATCCCGCAGGATTTCCCGGACCCCGACGGGTTCAATCCGGATCGCTACGACAAGCCCGAACAGGCCGACGTGGCCAACCGCTGGACGTGGATCCCGTTCGGGGCCGGCCGGCATCGCTGCGTCGGCGCGGCCTTTGCGACCATGCAGATCAAGGCCATATTCTCGGTGTTGCTGCGCGAGTACGAGTTCGAGATGGCCCAGCCCGCTGATTCCTATCGCAACGACCACTCAAAGATGGTGGTTCAGCTGCAGCGGCCGGCCAAGGTCCGCTACCGCAGACGCGTCAGGAGCTGAGCAGATGGGTTGCTACCGTGTCGAAGTCGAGGCCGACCTCTGCCAGGGCCACGCGATGTGTGAACTGGAAGCACCGGAGCTGTTCAAGGTGCCCAAACGTGGCATCGTCGAGATTCTCGACCCGGAGCCACCCGACGAGATGCGTACCGACGTCGAGCGAGCGGTCGAGATGTGTCCCACCCAGGCACTGTTCATCAAAGAGAAAGGCTGATCGGGCATGGCGTCACGGGAACAACTCGAGGAATGGGTGGGGCGCTGGCTCAAGGCGAACCAGGATGCCGAGAGGGCCGGTGACTGGAAACCGCTGGCGGACTTCTACACCCTCGACGCTACCTACGGCTGGAACATCGGCCCGAAGGAAGACGTCATGTGCATCGGCCGCGACGAAATCCGCGATGTGGCGCTGGGCCTGGAGATGGAAGGTCTGGAGAACTGGGTGTACGAGTACCAGAAGGTGCTGATCGACGAGAAGCAGAACGAGATCGTGGGATTCTGGAAGCAGATCGCCCACAAGGGTGACGGCAGCCGCGACGAGATCTACGGCATCGGCGGTAGCTGGTTCCGGCTCGCCGCCGCTGGTGCGGATGATCAGCTACTGATCGAGTGGCAGCGGGATTTCTTCGACTTCGGTCACGTACAGAAGGCGTTCATGAAGCTGATCGAATCCGGCGACCTCAGCCCGACCATGCAGAGGCGCATCGAGCGGTCGCTTGCCGGGGAGAAGCTGCCGGGTTACTACCCGCTCGGCGAGGCCCCCACCCCCATCTGGTAGCTCCCGCCCAAGCAGTTGCTTGGGGGCCCTGTGATGTGGCTAACTAGAGCCTCTAGTCTTGATGCAGAGGCTCTAGTCGAAAGCAGGAGAGATGAAGACCAAAGGCGCTCTGATCTGGGAATTCAATCAGCCGTGGACGATCGAAGAGATCGACATCGGTGACCCCGTCAAGGACGAGGTCAAGATCCAGATGGAGGCGTCGGGAATGTGCCATTCCGACCACCACCTGGTCACCGGCGACATCCCGATGGCCGGGTTCCCGGTACTCGGCGGACACGAGGGCGCCGGAATCGTGACAGAAATCGGCCCCGGCGTGGAGAACGTCGCCATCGGCGACCACGTCGTGCTGTCGTTCATCCCGTCCTGCGGGGAGTGCCCGACCTGCCAGAGCGGCAAACGCAACCTGTGCGACCTCGGAGCGGGCCTGCTCGGCGGCACCGCCGTCTCCGACGGAACCTACCGGGTGACAGCCAACGGCAAGCCCGTCATCCCGATGACACTCCTGGGCACGTTCAGCCCCTACATGGTCGTGCACAAGAGTTCGGTGGTGAAGATCGACCCGTCGATCCCGTTCGAGGTGGCCTGTCTCGTCGGCTGCGGCGTAACCACCGGCTACGGCTCGGCAGTCCGCAGCGCGAACGTCGAGCCGGGCGACGACGTCGCGATCGCCGGAATCGGCGGCGTTGGGATGGGCGCCCTGCAGGGAGCGACCACTGCGGGCGCACGCAATATTTTCGCGATCGATCCCGTCGATTGGAAGCGCGACCAGGCACTCAAGTTCGGCGCGACCCACGTCTACCCTGACCTCGCTGCGGCAATGATGGGAATCGCCGAGGTCACCCAAGGTCAGATGGCCAGCAAGACCATCATCACTACCGGCGAGCTCAACGGCGCGGACATCGAGAGCTACCTCAACCTGACCGCCAAAGGCGGCACCTGCGTGGTCACGGCGGTAGCCAACATGTTGCAGACAGACGTCACCCTGAACCTGGCGATGCTGACCCTGCTGCAGAAGAACCTGCAGGGCACCATCTTTGGCGGGGGCAACCCGCATTACGACATCCCCAAGTTGCTGTCGATGTACAAGGCGGGCCGCATCAACCTCGACGATATGGTCACCCGGCAGTACAAGCTCGAACAGATCAACGAGGGGTACCGGGACATGCTGGAGGGCAAGAACATCCGCGGTGTCATCCGCTACACCGAGGCAGATCGGTAGCAATGAGATGACCGAGACGGCGCAGGTGACACCGGTGGTTGCGGCGTCGCAAAACTCCTGGCGGTGCGTGCAGTCCGGCGACAGAGCGGGCTGGCTCGCGTTGATGGCCGACGATGTCGTGCTCGAGGATCCGATCGGCGAGGCCGTTACCAACCCGGATGGCAACGGTGTGCGCGGCAAGGCCGCGGTCGCCGACTTCTTCGACGCCAACATCGGTCCGAACCAGCTGCGTATCACCTGCGAAGAGGTCTTCCCGTCGAGCAGTCCGACAGAGGTTGCCTACATTCTGGTGCTGGAGACCACGTTCCCCGGCGGCTTCGTGGCAACGGTCCGAGGGGTATTCACCTATCGCGTCGATGACGCCGGATTGATCACCAACCTGCGCGGTTACTGGAACATGGATGCGCTGCAGGTCTCGCAACCGGAGAGTGCGGAACAGCCCGGCAAATAGCAGCCAGTCTCAGGTAGCGCTCGGCGACTGGCGATCGCGGAATCGCTCACGAAGCTCGCGCTTGAGCACCTTGCCGGTGGCAGTGTGCGGCAGCTCCTCGACGAACACGACGTCGTCGGGCAGCCACCATTTGACAACCTCCCCGGCCAAGTGTTCGAGAATGTCCTCACGGGTGGCGGTGTATCCGGTGCGCAGGACCGCGACGAGCAGCGGCCGCTCCTGCCATTTCGGGTGCGCGACCCCGATGACCGCGGCCTCGGCCACCGCCGGATGACTCATGGCGGCGTTCTCCAGGTCTATCGAACTGATCCACTCCCCGCCGGACTTGATGACATCCTTAGCCCGATCCACCAGCTGCAGGTATCCGTCTGCGTCGATGGTGGCCACGTCCCCGGTGGGAAAGAAACCCTCGGCGTCGAGCCTTTCGCCGCCCTCGCCCTTGAAGTAGCCGCTGGCGATCCACGGCCCGCGCACCCATACTTCGCCGAAAACCTTTCCATCCCAGGCTAATCTGTTGCCGTCGTCATCGACAATCTTCAGCTCCACGCCGTAGACGCCGCGCCCCTGCTTCAACCTGATCTGCCGCCGTTCGGCGGCATCCAAACCCTGGTGCTTGGGCAGTAGCCGGCCGATCACGCAGAGCGGGCTGGTCTCGGTCATGCCCCAACCCTGCATCGCCTCAGCGCCGAAATCACGCTCGAAACGCTCGATCATCGATAGCGGCAACGCCGCTCCTCCGGTGCCTGCCACCTGCAAACCAAGCTCGCGCGGGTCGATCTCTGGGTGCTCGTCCAGATAAGAGAACAGCATCATCCACACCGTCGGCACGCCCTGACTCTGGTTGACCCGTTCGGATTTCATCAGCTGGTAGACCGACTCGCCGTCCAGATGCGGGCCCGGCAGCACGAGTTTGGCACCGACCATCGCCGCGGTGTACGGCGTTCCCCAGGCGTTGGCATGGAACATCGGGACGACCAGCAGTATCGATGAGCCACTATGAATGTCGTTGGTGTCCCTGGCGGCCGCCATCAAGGTATGCAGCATCGTCGAACGGTGCGTGTAGAGAACGCCTTTCGGATTTCCTGTGGTACCCGACGTATAGCACAGCGACGACGCGCTGCGTTCGTCGAATGTCGGCCAATCGTACTGCGTGGACTGCGAACCGATCAGTTCATCCCAGCACCGCAGGCGCCCTTCGGGAACCCCGGGGATGTCGGGCACGTGCTCGCGATCGGTCATGGCAACGTAGGTGTGCACCGTGCTCAACTGCGGAGCCAGCTGGCCGACCAGCGGGGCAAAGGTGATGTCGAAGAACAGCACTCGGTCCTCGGCATGGTTGATGATGTAGGTGATCTGGTCGGGGAACAACCGCGGGTTCACGGTGTGCATGACGGCACCCGATCCGGAGACGCCGAAGTACATCGCGAGATGGCGATCGGTGTTCCAGGCGAGAGTCGCGACCCGGTCTCCCTGTTCGATACCGAGTTCGGCCAGTGCATGTGCGACCTGCTTGGACTGCTCGCTGAGCTGCGACCAGGTGGTTCGCCGGACATAACCCTCGGGTAGCCGCGACACGATCTCGGTGTCGGAGTGAAACGCCGCCGCGTGGTCGATCAACGACGAGATCAGCAACGGACGGTCCTGCATCAATCCCAGCATGCGGCCAGGCTATCGATCGACGCAGCAAGTGTCGGTGGGTTGTGGCAGTATCGAATGTATGTTCGAGGGTTTGGGGGCTGGGGTGTTGGTGGCGGGGATCGGTTCGTCGTGGCGGGCCAAGAACCGCGCTGATGCGGGGATGCTGGCCGGGGTCGGTGCGTTGTTCCGGTTGCGGATGCGGGAACATGGGGAGTGCGCGCAATGGGCGGCT
>JAHZJB010000071.1 GCA_022601135.1 Actinomycetes bacterium
ATGTCGGGGCCCGACTGAATCACCCGAACATTGTCGCGATCCACCGCCGTGGAACCGACGACGGGCTGCTGTGGATCGCCATGCAGTATGTCGAGGGTATCGACGCTAGTGCCGCCCTGCGGCAGGGGCGTATTTCCGTTGAGCGGGCGGTGCGCATCATCAGCGCTATCGCCCTGGCGATCGACTACGCGCACAGTTATCAGGTGATCCACCGCGACATCAAGCCGGCCAATTTCCTGCTGTCCGATGACGGGCGAGTGCTGCTGGGCGACTTCGGAACTGCGCATATCATCGGCGAGCCGGAGCCAACAACTGGGTCGGTCGTGGCCACGCTCCCCTACGCCGCCCCGGAAGTGTTATCCGGTCGGCCGGTCGACGGGCGGGCCGACATTTACTCGTTGGGGTGCAGTCTGTTTCGTCTGCTCACCGGGAGCGCACCGTTTTCCGGCGATGGCGGCACTGCAGCGGTCATCGCCCGCCATTTGCACGACCCCCCGCCGCGAGTCGGCGATAGTGTGCCCGGGCTGTCTGCTGCCATGGATGCCGTCATTGCCCGCGCTTTGGCCAAAGATCCGCGGGATCGCTTTGATAGCGGACAGTCGCTTGCCCTCGCCGCGGCCGCGGCCCTGCAACTGCCAACCGCAACGACGCCGGTGCAGGAAGTTGCCCACTCCCCTACCGCTGAACCTCATGTCGAGCCGCCATCTTCGCCACGGCAGCGGTGGGTGCAAGACAGCGGCCGGCCCTCGCCGCCGGAGCCTGCACCCGGTCGCGCTGCTGCGGCGTCGACGATTGCCGGCAGTCGGGTCACCGATCTCATAGGGGGATTGTCGTCGCGTTGGCACAGCCACGAACGGGGCCGGATGATTCGGGTGGCGGGCGCCGCGGTGGCCGGGGTGGCGATCGCCGTCACCAGCCTGGTGTGGCTGACGTCGAGCCCTGGCAATGATTCGGCGGGCGGGGGCTCGCCACCGCCGGAGACGACAACCCGCATGGTCCCCGCGCAGGGATCGCCGTCGACCCCGCCGCGCAGCCCCGACGCTGAGGCCCGCTTGGTGCGGGCGCTTCCCCCGGGCTATCCCCCGGATTCCTGCAAACCTGTGACCCCCTCTGAGGGTGCGCAGGCCGCGCTGCGGTGCTCGGTCACGTTGGCTCCCGGTGCTGGGTCGGCAACGGTTACCCATGAGTTGCTGCCCAGTTCAGTTGCACTGGACACTGCTTTCACCGCCATTCTGGACGATTCGAAGGTGTTCGTTTGTCCAGGCAATATCGCCAGTCCAGGCGCGTGGCGGCGTAACGCCACCCCGGAGGTGGTCAGCGGGACCCTGGCGTGTGGGGTTCATCAGGGTGCTCCGATCGTGGCGTGGACCACCACCGACAACGCGCTATTTGTCAGTGTCGTGCAGGGCGCAATCGCTGGGGTGACCGTTGAGGAGCTTTTCGCCTGGTGGTCCCTTCACTCCTAGCCGAGGCCAGGTGACGTGCCGGGCGCTGGGCTCAGCTGCCTTGCGGCACAACGGGTGTCGCGGGTGTGGCTGGCGTTCCGTCCACGGTGGTGTTGGTTCCTTGGGTGGGTGCGGGGGTAGCTGCGGGCGTCCCCTGACTGGCCGCAGGCGCGGGAGTACCTGCCACTGGTGTGCCCTGGCTTCCGGCCGGGGCTGCTGCGGGGGTGCCTTCGCTTGCCGGGGCTTCTGCGGGGGTGCCCTGGCTACCGGCAGGCAGCGGGGTGCCCTGGCTACCGGCAGGCACGGGTAGGTCCCCTGATTCAGCGGCTCCCGTCGAGCCGGCGACCGAAGGAGACACGGCCGTGGCGCTTCCACTGCCGCCGGCCGCGGCTGGCTGTGGTGGGGGCTGGACCCACAACGCGAGGTCCCGCGCGCCATCGGAGTACAGAACGCTGTCGGGGCTGGGACCTGTCACGTCGAAGTAGATTTTTCCCGCGGTTGTCTGCCCAGCCGTGAGCGTCGCAGGATTCACCCCGTGCGGGGTCGCGACAGTCCACAACACGGGATAGGTGGCGCCGTCGCTGGCCCGTGCCCTCAGGTTGGGGATGATCGGTATCACGTCGCCCTGCAGGGCGGTGTCGGCGGCGGCGGCCTCCCACAACGTGCCCTGCACCGTGTAGGGGATGACGTCGGCGCTGGGTCTGAGCCCGGTGATGGTCCACGCCTGTTTGACTGCCCCGTCGGCGATCTCGGCGGGCTGGCCCAGAGTGGTCACTGTCTCCTCGGCGGCGGCAATCGGCACGCTGAACGTCCAGAATGCGGCTGCAGCCGCGGCGGCGGCAGCCATCATTGCGCTGGTCTTGACCATCATGTCGCTCCTTGCTCGCCTCTTTTCAGACAATCGCTGAACACGCTAATGCTTTCAGGTATTGCTGTGAGTCGCCTGTATCTGTAGCGAGTTGGAACTAGGAGGGCTTATCGTCGCTGTGTGGGGTTTTGGGAACAACAGGTCGATGACCTGCTGACAAGTGTCGGTGAGTTGGGTGGCCTCCAGGGGCAACCGGGCGTCCGGGTCCCTTTGCAGCCGCTGCAAGAGTGGGTGGAGCTAGCAGTGTCGTCGGTAGATAGCGGTAGCGGGGCCGCCGCCGCCGCTGACGCCGCGGTGGCCATTCACGGCACCCGCGCTGCCCTGGTCGAGGCTGATCGTGTGCTGGTCACAACCCTCAACGACGCGCACACCGCCGATGCAGCGTCGCGGGCGCAGCTCGAGCGTATCCATCAAGAGGTCAGCGCCGCCCTGGAGGGATTGGAGCCCAGCGTGAGGACACCTGCCGGGCGCCAGCAGCTCGCGGATTTCCTGGAGATGAAGGCCGTGGAGGCCAAGCAGGTCGCCGACGACGCTCAACAATCGGCAATTCGAGTGGCCGCGGCGCTGCTATCGGCAACCCAGAAGTTCGGGGCGGCGGCGCCGAGCTAAAGGCCGAGGCCGGGGCCGTCTTCGTCCTGACTGCGGTCGCGGTCGTGGCGTTCGCGCGGATCGAGTTCGCGCTGGTGCTGTTGTAGGGCGATTCGTTCGCGGTTGCGCACGGCGCGGCGTACTGCGTCTGCGTTGGGATACCCGAGTTCTTCGACGACGGCCGGGGTGGGGTTGAGGTAGAGGCTCCAGCCGGGCTCGCGGCCGCGTTGTTTCATGCGCTGCCCGGCTGCCTCGGCTTTGGCTTTGCCCTTTTCGCTTTCGGCGGCCATCCGTAGCTCCAGGGTGAGAGCGGCCAGTTCGGCTTCCTGGGCATCAAGCTCGGTGCCGTGCTCGAAGGGGCCTGGCGGGTTGGCCAACAGGTCGTCGAGTTCGGCCTCTTGGCGCTGCTGTTCGCGTTGCAGGCGCAACGCGTGCGCGGGCAGGTCGGTGTACAGATTTTCGAGCCTGCGCAGCAGGCCGAGCTGTTTGGGACCGGTGACGTCGTGGCCGAGGCCTGACCCCGCAGCGGTGTGCAGTTCGGCGGCTTCTATTTCGGTGGTGCGCGAGGGCACCGCCAGGCGAAGCAGCAGCATGTCGTGGCTGAGGTCGCGGGCGCCCAGGACATCAACTCCGTTGATAGCTACGCCGATTGGTTCGTAGCGGGATGCGCCGCGATCTTTGCCGGCCAGGTAGGCGCGGCGACACGCGGCGGTCAGAGCTGTTGCGGCGGCGGGCCGGTCGGGGAACGTGTCTGCGCCGATGGTGACGCGGTGGGCGGCGTCTGCGCGCGCCTGGGCGGCGTGCGCGGCCGGTGCGATCTGTTCGATCTCGGCCTGTTTGGCCGGGATCGCCTTCTGAAGCACCCGCACCTGCCAGTCACGGTTGCGCACGGATTGTTGGTGCGCGCGTTTTAGGGCGGTTCCGCGACGCACCGCATCGTCGAGTTCGACCTGGCGCAGGTAGCGGGGGTCTCCGGTGACGATGGCCTTCGTCTGGGCGGCTGCGGCGCCGATGTCGCCGCCGCCCAGGTCCTCAATCTCGGTGTCGATGACTTCTTTGCGGCGCAGCTGCTCGATGAACAGCGCTTTGGCCTGGACTCGCTGCCACATCACCGTGTCATAGCTGGACTCGGTGACATAGGTGAAGATGTCGACCTCAGCATTTTGGTTGCCTTGGCGCAAGATCCGTCCCTCGCGTTGTTCGAGGTCCGCCGGCCGCCAGGGCACATCGACATGATGGAGGGCAGCCAGACGCGTCTGCACGTTCGTGCCGGTGCCCATTTTTTCGGTGCTGCCGATCAACACGGACACCTCTCCCCGGTTGCATTGCGCGAATAGCGCTTTAAGTGCGGCGGGGTTACGCGCTTCATGGACGAACCGCACCGCGTGTGCGGGCATCCCCAGACAGATGAGTTCATCCTTGATCGCCTGGTAGATGGTGAACTTGTGCGGATCTTTCGACGGTGTGCCTCGGTCGCAGAACATCAATTGCAGGGCGCCGCGCAGCGGGAGGAGCTCGCCGGTGTCGCGGTCGCGGTATTGCCGGTCTGCATGGCGTAGGTGAACGTCCATGGCACGTTCGGCGACTGCGGCGGCTCGGCTGCGCTTGGGGGCACCGAGGTGGGCCAGGCTTGGGTCCAGGGAGGCGTTGCGGCCATCGGTACTGATCTTGAGGATGTTGTCGCGTTGGGGTGCCTTGGGGTCGGTATGGTCTGCGCGCCAACCCAAATCGGAGATGAAGTCGATCATCTCGATGTCGGGTTGCAGGCTGACGATCTGGCGGGTGCCGGTCCGCAGTTCGGGCAGGGATACCGGCACTTGGTCGCGGGTCACCACGTCGGTGTAGGCGTTGGTCAGCGCCAGCAGTTCAGGCAGGTTGGTGAATTTGCCGACCCGGGTGACGGTGCGCAGCTTGGTTCCGGTGGAGTTGGCTTCGGTGCTGGTGTGGGTGGCGGTGAACGCAGCACCCCAGTCTGAGAGGTCGGCTACCCCAGCAGATTTCAGCAAATCGGGCCTCAGATAGGTCTGCATGACATACAGCTCTCCGAGCGAGTTGGCGATCGGTGTTCCGGTGGCGAAGGTGGCGACGCGTTCGACGACGGCATGTTCGGGGATGCCGCGGCGGCGGGCCTCGTCGTGGCGCCGCTCGCGCAGCACTTGGAGTTTGAGGGCAAGGTCTTCGGTGCGTTTCGCCGGGTCGGTGTAGCTCAGTTCTTCGATGTTGCAGAGGCGTTGCCTGTTTTTGTACATGTGGGCCTCGTCAATGAAAAGGTAGTCGCAGCCCGATTCCTCGAAGCGCAGCCCGACGTCTTTGGTCTCTGCTGCCAGCAGTTTCTCCAGCCGGGCCTGTGTGGTCTTGATCGCCCGCATGATGGCCTTCTGGCTGCGCTCGATCGTGGCGTTCTCGAGGGCGGTGCGTAGTTCGTCGAGCTGGCACTCCACGTAGGCGGTGCGGACATCGTCGGAGACGTTGATGACCGTGAATGCGGACTCGGGCACGATCACCATGTCCCACTCGCTGGTCGCGCTTTGAGCGATGAAGCGGCGGCGGCCCGCGGCGGTGGTGGCCGAGGCTCCGAGGAGGACGTCAGCTCCCGGGTACCATTGCTTGGCTTCGCGCCCGACTTGCTCAATGATGTGGTTTGGCACCACGATCCACGGCTGGCGCACCAGGCCGAGACGGCGCAGCTCCATGGCCGCCATGAGCATCGTCCCTGTCTTGCCGGCGCCGACGACATGGTCGAGCAGGGTGGCGGGCTCGTTGATGATTCGGGCCACCGCGTTGCGTTGATAGATGTGGGGGGTGAACTGATCAGAGATGCCGGGCAGGCGCAGCGTGCTGCCGTCATAGGCTGGGGCGCGCAGGGAGTTGAAGCGCCTGTTGTATTCCGCGACCAGGGTGTCTCGGCGTTGCTCGTCTAACCACAGCCAGCGACTGAATTCCTCGGTGATTTTCGTGCACTTGGCTTGCGCGGCGAAAGTGGCTTGGGCGTCGACATCGCCGCCTTCGGTGGTGATGACGACGGGTTTGGAGTTGCAGAGCGCCTCAAGCAGACTCACGGCGTCGAAATGGCGGTGCTCTAGGCCCCATTCCTCGGTCATGAGGCGGCCGCGCCGCTGGTAGTTGACGACATCGACTGTCCAGCGGCCCGCGATGTGTTCGGCTTTGACGCCCTGCACACCGAAAGTCTTCTCCGCGAAGGCAGCCACGACTGCGGCGGGAATCCAGGGGGCGCCGGGGCGCACCTTGATGTCTTCGGCCTCGCGCGGCTCGGGTTGAACCTCGCGCAGCGCCGCGACGTAGGACTCGTAGACCGGGTTGGTGTCGACCGCAGCGATGGCGGCGGCAAGTTTGGAGCGCACATTGCCTGATAGGGCGTTGGTGGCCGGGACTAGCTCGTCGGGGTCCTCCAGGCTGGGGTAAACCATGCCGTCGAGCAACGACCGGGCGTCGGGGGTGCCGACTCCGAGCAGGGTGGCGATGAGGTCGATGTCGACACCGCGGGTGCGATCAAGGCTCATCGCCAGGGCTTCTTCGGGCGAATCGGCGGTGG
>JAHZJB010000072.1 GCA_022601135.1 Actinomycetes bacterium
ACTTAGTTTGTCGTTGGTGGTGGTTGTGGCTGGAAGGGCTGGTAGGGCTGGAAGGGTTGGTACCACCACCAGTCGGCGTGGTCGCCGGTGGGTCCGGGGCAGGGTGGGACCGTTGGTGGGGGTTGTGTGGGTGGGCGGGCCAGTGAGGCGCTGGTCAGGGCGTGGCCGTTGCTGTCGGTCACGGTGAGGTGTTCGGCGGTCCCGGTCAGGGTGATGACGCCGCGATGGTGGGCGCGGTGGTGGTACGGGCAGACGAGCACGAGGTTGGACACCTCGGTGGGGCCGCCATCTTCCCAGTGCTGGATGTGGTGGGCGTGCAGACCGCTGGTGGCCCCGCAGCCGGGAACGGCGCAGTGGGGATCGCGGTGCTCGAGGGCGCGGCGCAGCCGCGGGCTGATCGTGCGGCGTGCCCGCCCGGCGCCGAGGGGTTGGCCGCCGCGGTGGAACCAGACCTCGCAGGTCGCATCGCAGAGCAGATATCGGCGTTCGTCGTCGGAGAGCAGCGGGCCCAGGTGCAGGGAGGCGGCGCGGGTGTCGAGGTCGACATGGGCGATGACGGTGGTGCGCTGCCCGTGCGGCCGGCGGGCCACCTCGGTGTCCCACCCGGCCTCGATGAGGCTCATGAACCCATCCGCGGTACCTGGAAACGGCCGCGCCTGCTCGGATACCGGTTGCCCCTCGGCGTGGTCTCGTTTCCACTCGGCGATCAGCGCATCGAGATGGGATTGCAACGCGACCTCGAAGGTGGCTGCCTGGGCATGCGGAAGCGTGATCCGCCACGACGTGGATACCTCATCAGAACTGGTCTTGGTGACCGAGGGCCGCGGCTCCGGCCGAGGAGCCGGATCGGGTCGTGGCTCGAGCTTGACCGCGGTGCGTAGCTGGCTGACCGTGGCCCGGGGGGCCAGCTGCGCGTAATGCTCATCAGAGCCCTCGCCGGCCCGCCCGGCGATCACCCCGACCTGGTCCAGCGACAGTCGGCCGTCGCGTAAACCCTGCGTGCAGCGGGGAACCTGCTCGACCCGACGCGCCACCGTAGCGATCGTGTTCGCGTTGGCCGGGGACACGCCCAGCTTCCAGCCCACCAGCGCGGCCACCGACCGCGCTCCCGTGGCGCCCCACAACTGCTCACGATCCAGCTCGGCCACGATCTGCACCACACGCCCGTCGATCGCGTTGCGCTGACCAGCCAACTCCGCCAACTCCTCGAACAACACTGCCACCCGATCATCAGGACTCACCTCGGTGGCCAAAGATGCTGCGCTCGAGGACATAACCCCATTCTTGCGCAACGGTCCGACAGCAAGTTCCGGTTGGCCGGGTCAGCTCCTAGTTCGGGGGCGACGGCGCCCGACTGGGGTCAGCGCGGCGACGGTCATGGCTCTCAGCACGGTGCGCGATGTGGCCTCGGCCGCCTTCGTGGTACCGGGTTTCACGCTGTGCGAGGTGGAGTTCAGCAACCCGAAGGCGGCGTGGGCCGTCAGCCGGGCTTCGGCATCGGTCAGGGTGGGGTCGCGCCGGCGCAGCACGCCCACCCAAATCTCCACGTACTGCCGCTGTTTACGGCGGACCTGCCGTTTGGCGGCGGTGGGAAGGTTGCCGAGATCGCGGTCCTGGATGCGGATCAGATCGGATTCACCGAGCGCGAAGTCCAGGTGCAGTTCGATCAAACCCTGGAGTGCGGCGTCGGCATCGTGGGCACTACCGGCTACCTCATCCGCTCCGTTCAAGAGGCGGGTGCTGATCCCAACGAGTAGCTCGACCAGTAATGCTTCCTTGTTGGGAAAGTGTCGGTAGATCGCTGGGCCGCTGACTCCGGCTGCCGCGCCGATATCCTCCAACCGCACCGCGAGGTAGCCGTGCAACGCCATCAGACGTTCAGCGGCGCTGATCAATTGACTGCGGCGATCGGATTTTGCCCTGCTGCGCCGGGACGCGGGCCGGGGTGCCGGCGAGGGTGGACTTTGCGCGGTCATCACGCAACCTCCAGCCGCTGGTGGACACCGAGAGTTAATGATGACTAACATACCATCAGTTAGTCTCAATTAACTCAACCGAAGCGGATTCAGCGATGGCAGCGCAAGCATCACATCACGACGATCATGTTGCGCTGGTCGAACAGCTGCGCAGCAAGCTGGCCACGGCGGCTCGCGGCGGTTCGGAACGCGCTCGCGAGCGCCATGTGAGCAGAGGCAAGTTGCTGCCGCGAGACCGCGTCGACGGGCTGCTCGACCCCGGCAGCCCTTTTCTCGAGTTGGCCGCGCTGGCTGCCGACGGCATGTACGAGGACGAGTGTCCGGGCGCGGGAATCATCGCCGGGATCGGCCGGGTGTCGGGCCGCGAATGCATGATCGTGGCCAACGATGCGACGGTCAAGGGCGGGACGTATTACCCGATATCGGTCAAGAAACATCTGCGGGCGCAGGAGATCGCGGCGCAGAACCGGCTGCCGTGCCTGTATCTGGTGGACTCCGGAGGCGCGTTCCTGCCGCGGCAGGACGAGGTCTTTCCCGACCGCGAGCACTTCGGACGCATCTTCTACAACCAAGCGACGATGAGCGCCCAGGGAATTGCCCAGATCGCGGCCGTTCTCGGCTCGTGTACCGCCGGGGGAGCCTACGTTCCGGCGATGAGCGATGAGGCAGTCATCGTCCGAGACCAGGGAACCATCTTCCTCGGGGGCCCGCCGCTGGTGAAAGCCGCCACCGGCGAGGTCGTCACCGCCGAGGAGTTGGGTGGTGGCGATCTACACTCCAAAGTCTCGGGTGTGACCGATCATCTCGCCCACGACGATCGCGACGCGTTGCAGATCATGCGCCGGATCGTAGGTACCTTGGCGCCGAAGGCCGAGCCGCCCTGGCACGTGGCGGCAACGGTCGACGCCACCGCTGACCAGGCCGAGCTCTACAGCGTCGTTCCCGTCGATTCCAGAGTGCCGTACGACGTGCACGAGGTGATCACCCGCATCATCGACGGTGGCGAATTCAGTGAATTCAAAGCCGACTACGGCACCACGCTGGTGACCGGCTTCGCCCGCATCCACGGCCACCCGGTCGGCGTCGTCGCCAACAACGGCGTGCTGTTCGGCGAGTCGGCGGTCAAGGGGGCGCATTTCATCGAGCTGTGTGACAAGCGGGTTATCCCGTTGCTTTTCTTGCAGAACATTTCGGGGTTCATGGTCGGGCGGGATTACGAGGCGGGCGGAATCGCCAAACACGGCGCCAAGATGGTGACGGCGGTGGCCTGCGCGCGCGTTCCCAAGCTGACCGTGGTGATCGGGGGCTCCTACGGTGCTGGCAACTACTCGATGTGCGGCAGGGCGTATTCTCCGCGCTTCCTGTGGATGTGGCCGAACGCGCGGATCTCGGTGATGGGTGGCGAGCAGGCGGCCTCCGTGCTTGCCACGGTTCGAGGCGAGATGACCCCCGAGGAAGAAGAGGCGTTCAAGGCGCCGATCCGTGCGCAGTATGAGGATCAGGGCAATCCTTACTATTCCACCGCCCGCCTCTGGGACGACGGGGTGATCGACCCCGCAGATACCAGAACGATTGTCGGGCTGGCGCTTTCGGTTGCCGGGCAGGCGCCGCTGGAACCGGTCTCCTACGGTGTATTTCGGATGTGAGCAGAGATGACACAATCTTTCGATACCGTTCTCGTCGCCAACCGCGGGGAGATTGCGGTCCGGGTGATTCGCACGCTGCGATCGATGGGAATTCGGTCGGTGGCGGTTTTCAGCGACGCCGATGCGGGAGCGCGCCACGTTGGCGAGGCGGATGTCGCTGTCCGCATCGGGCCGGCGCCTGCCCGGCAGAGCTACCTGTCGATAGATGCCCTATTGTCGGCGGTTGAGCGCACAGGCGCGCAGGCGGTCCACCCGGGCTACGGGTTCCTCTCGGAGAATGCACAATTCGCTGAGGCTCTGAGTTCGGCGGGTGTGGTGTTCATCGGCCCCCCGGTGGGGGCGATCCGGACCATGGGCGACAAGATTGCGGCGAAGGCGGCGGTGTCCGCCTTCGGGGTGCCCGTCGTGCCGGGTATCTCGCGACCGGGGCTGACCGATGCCGATCTGATCGCCGGTGCCGTCGAGGTCGGTTACCCGGTGTTGGTGAAGCCGTCGGCGGGTGGGGGCGGCAAGGGCATGCGAGTTGTCCACGACCCGTCCGACCTCCCCTCGGCACTGGATAGTGCACGGCGAGAGTCGGCTTCGGCTTTCGGGGACGACACGCTCTTCCTTGAGCGGTTCGTCCTCAACCCCCGTCACATCGAGGTGCAGGTGCTCGCCGACAGCCACGGCGCGGTGATACACCTCGGCGAACGCGAATGCAGCCTGCAGCGAAGGCATCAGAAGGTGATCGAAGAGGCGCCGTCGCCGGTGCTCGATTCTGCCGCCCGGGCTCGTATAGGCGCTGCGGCGTGCGATACCGCGCGCAGCGTGGACTACGCCGGTGCCGGCACCGTGGAGTTCATCGTCTCGGCCGATCGGCCCGACGAGTTCTTCTTCATGGAGATGAATACCCGCCTCCAGGTGGAACACCCGGTCACCGAGATGGTCACCGGCCTTGACCTGGTAGAACTACAGGTGAGGATCGCTGCGGGGGAGAAGTTGCCCCTGGAACAGCATTCCATCCATCTGGACGGCCATGCCATCGAGGCACGTGTGTACGCCGAGGATCCCGCCAGGGGATTCCTGCCCACCGGCGGGGACGTCATCGCCCTCGCCGAGCCGTCCGGGCCGGGGATCAGGGTGGACTCCGGAATTGCCGCCGGCACCGTAGTCGGCAGCGACTACGACCCGATGCTGGCCAAGGTCATCGCTCACGCCGCCGACCGGCGTACTGCGTTGCGGGCACTCGATGCGGCACTGGCCGACACCGCCGTCCTCGGCCTGACCACGAACATCGAGTTCCTCCGATTCCTGCTGGCCGATCCGGACGTGGCCGCAGGCCGCCTGGACACTGGGTTGTTGGATCGCCGCACACCGGATTTCGCGCCCGTGCCGCCCGGGGACGACGAGCTGATCGCCGCGGCGGCCTACCGGTGGATACAGTCCTGGCCGGTCGTCCCTGGCAGCCCGTGGGATGTGCCGTCGGGTTGGCGTATCGCCGGGCGCGCGCCGACCACGTTCCGGCTGCGCGCCGGGGACAGGACAGATCACGTCGCCCTGGCCGGTTCGCCGGACCAAGCGGCAGCCACCGTCGAGGATGGCGAAACCCGAACGCTGCGTGCATCTTTGAATGGCGAATTGCTGGCGGTCACCATAGACGCATTGCGCACCGACTACCTGGCGGCGTCGGTGGCCGATCAGGTGTGGCTGGCCCGGGCGGGCCGCGTGGTGCTGGTCGAGGAAATGTGCGAGGCGCCGGTGCGCCCGGACGACGAGCGTAGCGGTGACGCCGAGCTGAGCAGTCCGATGCCGGGTGCGGTGGTCGCCGTCCCTGTCGCGGACGGCGACCGAGTCGAGGCCGGAACGGTGGTGGTTACTGTCGAGGCCATGAAGATGGAGCACGCGCTTGCCGCGCCGGTCGATGGCATGGTGGAACTGATGGTCAGCGCGGGCGACCAGGTGAAGGTGGGCCAGGTTCTGGCCCGGATAACAGCAACTGAGGAGCCGCAACTGTGACCGATTCTCAAGGGACCGACTTTCTGGCCACCGGCACGCTGCCCGACCACTACGAGCAGTTGGCCAAGACGGTGCGCGATTTCGCCCAGAATGTGGTGGCTCCGGTGGCCGCCAAACACGACGAAGAGCACTCGTTCCCCTACGAGGTGGTGGCCGGGATGGCCGACATGGGGCTCTTCGGTCTTCCCTTCCCCGAGGAATACGGCGGAATGGGTGGCGACTACTTCGCTCTCTGCCTGGCTCTCGAGGAACTGGGCAAGGTGGACCAGAGCGTCGCGATCACGCTGGAGGCGGGTGTGTCGTTGGGAGCCATGCCCGTCTACCGGTTCGGCACCGAGGAGCAGCGGCAAGAATGGTTGCCGTCCCTGGCCGGCGGCAAGGCGCTTGGCGCGTTCGGGTTGACCGAGGCGGGCGGAGGCAGCGACGCCGGCGCGACCAGGACCACGGCCAAACTAGACGGACCAACCTGGGTGATCAACGGCAGCAAGCAATTCATCACCAACTCGGGCACCGACATCACCAAGCTGGTGACCGTCACTGCGGTCACCGGAGAAAACGATGGGCGCAAAGAGATCTCGTCGATCCTGGTGCCGGTTCCGACGGCGGGTTTCACCGCGGGGCCGGCCTACAACAAGGTGGGCTGGAACGCTTCGGACACCCACCCGCTCAGCTTTGACGACGTCCGGGTGCCACAGGAGAACCTGCTGGGCGAGCGGGGGCGCGGGTACGCCAACTTCCTGCGGATCCTCGACGAGGGGCGCATAGCGATCGCTGCAGTATCGGTCGGCGCGGCGCAGGGCTGCGTGGATGAGAGCGTCAAGTACTCCAAGGAAAGGCAGGCGTTCGGCCGCGCGATCGGGACAAACCAGGCGATCGCGTTCAAGATCGCCCGGATGGAGGCCCGGGCCCACGCCGCCCGCGCGGCCTACTACGACGCGGCCGCGCTGATGCTGTCGGGTAAGCCGTTCAAGAAGCAGGCCGCGGTCGCCAAGTTGGTGGCCAGCGAGGCGGCCATGGACAACGCCCGAGACGCCACCCAGATCTTCGGCGGTTACGGGTTCATGAACGAATACCCGGTCGCCCGGCACTATCGAGACAGCAAGATCCTCGAAATCGGCGAGGGTACAACGGAAGTCCAGTTGATGTTGATCGCGAGAGAGCTCGGGCTGTGACCGCGAAACGCAGCATCGTCCAGCGCGGGTTGTGGTTTGAAGAGTTCGAGACCGGGGTGCTCTACCAGCACCGGCCCGGGCGCACGATCACCGAATCGGACAACGTGCTGTTCACCACCCTGACGATGAATACTCAGGCCCTGCATCTGGATGCCGCGTTCGCCGATGCGCTGCCGCCGTTCAACCAGCGGCTGGTCAACTCGATGTTCACGCTGTCGACCCTCGTCGGCCTTTCGGTGGCGCAGCTGACGCAGGGAACCATCGTGGGCAATCTGGGCTTCAGCGACGTGGCGTTCCCTAAACCGTTGTTTCATGGCGACACGCTCTACGCCGAGACCGAGATCACCGAAAAGCGCGAGTCCAAGAGCCGTCCGGGAGAGGGCATTGTGACGTTCGCTCACACGGGCCGCAATCAGCGCGGTGAGGTCGTAGCCATTGCGTCGCGAAAGACCATGGTGCGCAAGCGCCCCGAGGAGATCTCAGATGGCGTTGGGCAATAACGGTCCAGGCTGGCTGTTCTGCCCGGCTGACCGGCCTGAGCGATTCGAGAAGGCCGCTGCAGCAGCCGATGTCGTGATATTGGACCTCGAGGACGGCGTAGCGGCCAAGGACAAGGAGGCCGCGCGCGCGGCGCTTCTCGGCACTCCACTCGACCCGGCCCGCACCGTGGTCCGCGTCAGCCCCGTCGGAACACCGGACCACCCGCTGGACCTGGAGGCGCTCCGGGGCACCGCCTACACCACTGTGATGCTGGCCAAGACGGAGACCGCCGAGCAGGTCGCGTCGCTGGCACCCTTCGAGGCGGTCATCCTCATCGAGACTCCGCTCGGGGCTCTGACGGTCACCGAGGCGGCGCAGGTCGACAACGCGTGCGCCGTCATGTGGGGTGCGGAGGATCTCTTCGCCGCCACCGGCGGTACCGCCAACCGCCGGCCCGACGGCAGCTACCGCGACGTCGCCAAACATGTGCGTTCGCAGAGTCTGCTCGCCGCCAAGGCCTTTGGGCTGCTGGCACTGGACTCGGTGTACCTGGATATCAGGGACCTCGACGGATTGCGCGCAGAGACCGATGACGCGGTTGCGGTAGGGTTCGACGCCAAGGTTGCCATCCACCCCACCCAGGTTGGAGTCATTCGCGCCGGGTACGCGCCCACCGACGACCAGATCAATTGGGCACGAGCCGTTCTCGCCAGAGCGAGTTCCGAACGCGGCGTATTCCAGTTCGAGGGTCAGATGGTCGACATGCCGGTGCTGCGCCGCGCCGAGCGCATTGTGGCGTCAGCCCCTTAGCTCACGTGCGCCTGGCGGCAGCCAACCGCGCAACGAATTCAGGCGACTCAATCGATGCCGCCTGGGGCCCGATCTCGACGTCGACGGCGATACGGTGCTGATCGAGGTCCACGGTGCCGGGGTGGGCGGTAGCCCGCATCGAGGCCTTGGTCGACAAGACCACCTCGCGCGGAGCGGCAGCCGGCCCGGCGGCAAGGGCCCGGGCGGCGGCCACCGGGTCCTGCGCGACGTCGAGGGCCAATCCGTGGCGGACGGCCGAGTCCGCGTCGAAACGCATCCCGAACAGCAGCGCCGCCCGTGCCGCCTGCGGACCGATTGCCCGCTGCAGCATCCACGTTGCGCCGCCGCCGGGGTGGATTCCGAGCTTCTGGAACCGCGGGTCGAACATCGCTGACGGGCCCGCTATCCGCACATCGGTCGCAAGCGCGAGGTTTAGGCCGGCACCCACCGCGGGGCCGTTGACGGCGGCAATGGTGGGCAGCGTGCACTCCGCAACGGCCAGGAACCCGTCGTATATCACCCGCAATCCATCCTCGGTTGCTTCGCCGAGCGCCGTGAGGTCGGCGCCGGCGCAGAACGCTTTACCCGCGCCGGTGATGATCACCGCGTGGACAGCGGGGTCGGCCTCAGCCGCTTCGACGGCGGCACGAAGCGCCGCTGAGCTCTGTGCGGTCACCGCGTTGCGGCGGCCGGGATCGTTGACGGTGATGAGTGCGACGCGGTCATCGACCTGCGTCAGAACTGGGTCGGACACTCGCTCAGCGTAGTGGGTCGGCCGGACAGCTCTGGTCGGCTCCAGCATGCGCGACGGCGGCACCGCCCGACCGTCGTCACCTGGGTATGGCGCGCGTTCAGCGGATCTGCCAACCGACGGAGGGGTCGACGGCGATGGACGAGACGTCCACGGCTTCGAAGGATTCCATCGGGATCGTGTTCAGTTCGCTGGCCGCAGTGATGTGATCGGTCCCCGTCCAGCCAGTGCTCATGGCGAGCAGTCCCGCGCCCTCCCTGCCCGCACCGAACGAGTCGTAGACGACCGCACCGCGCACCTGCAGCCCCCGCAGGACAACCTGAGTGGCCGGTGAATACGGGGTGATGTCAAAGTCGCTCTTCAGCCGGAACACGGTCCCCATCGGGATGCCGTCCAGGGCGGTGCCGTCGCCGGCGCGCGCCGGCCAGGTGAAGCCGGCCCCGCGGTCCATCGCGATCGAGAAGCCGAGCATGTGGTCAATCTCACCACGCTCCAGGTCATCAGGGCGCAGCATCATCGGCAGGAACGGTAGCCGGGATGCGTTCGCGTGCCCGACTTCCGGGTAGAACGGCGAACTCATGTCGTACTGGGCGCCGGCCCCGGCGATCCATCGGTCCCCCCAGATCGCGGCGTAGACCGCGTTGCCGAGGGCGTCGAGAATGCCGGCGGCCGGAAGTTCGTAACCGTGGGCGACGTTGATGAGTTCCTGGGAGATGCAGGTCCCTTTCTGGAAAACGAACAAGTGCCGGTCCCAGGCAGGTACCGAGGGCATGCCCTCGACGAGCGGATAGTCGGGGATCGCGTACGGGCGGTCATCAATGCCCGGGCCGCTGGTGGTGTAGCCCCGGTTGAAGATCACGGTCTCCTTGGGATGCGACGCCTCAACGATGTTCACCGGCATGCCGCCGCCGGTGCTGCCCATCCATTCCTTGGCGCCCATACCCGATCGCAGCGTCTCACCGCGGTTCCCGCCAAGGATTTCGATGAACTTCGCCGATTCGGGCAGCAGCGGAAGGTCGCGGACGTCGGCGTGAAAGATGGTATCGGCCGGCATCAACGTGCAGCCGCAGAAAGTCGAGAGACCTTGGTCCGGGGGTGGGTCGGTGCTGGGACTGATGGCAACCCGGATGGGCACCGAAATGACGCCGCCATAACCGTCGTCGACCGTCACCGCCACCGTGTCGGTCAGGTCGGACGGAGCCGCATTCGGATGCCCGGCGTCATACCGGGCCTTCTGGGTCGGGGTGTAGGTGAAGTTTCCGTCGGCGTCCACCACGAAGGTGCCCTTGAGCGTTGTGGTCGAGCCGCTGTAGGTGAGCACATCGGAGTCAGGGTCTTCGGCGACGACGGACCCGGTCGCGACGCCGCTGTCCTCGTCGGGATCGCCGACACTTGCGATTCCGGTGGGTGCGGCATTGACTGGGCTGATGGCGACCGTGACCGGAATCTCGGTGGCCGCACCGTACTTGTCGACCACCCGAATTGTGAACGTGTCGGTCTTGTCGGCGGCAGTGGCGGAGTTCGCGGCGGCGGCGTGGCGCGCCGCCGCGCTGGGTGTGTAGGTGAAACCGCCACCGCCGTTGACCGACACGGTGCCTTTGTCGGTGACGGTGGTCGACCCCACGTAGGACAGTGAGTCCCAGTTGGGGTCGGTTGCCTTGACGCTTCCGGTGATGGTTCCGGTCGCGGCGTCGGGGGCGCCGAGTTTGCGCGAGCGAACGACCGGCGCGGAATTCAGCGGGACGATGGTCGTGTTCACCTGGACCGACGTGGTGCCGCCCCGGCCGTCGTTGACCGTCACAGCGAAGCGGTCCGAGTTGATGGCGGGGATGAATCGGGCCAGGAACCGCACGAATCCGTTGGTCGAGTAGGTGAAATTCCCGTCGCCGCCGTTGCTCACCCAACCCCACGTCGGCCTGCTGGCGGTGTAGGTCAGCACGTCGTCGTCGATGTCGCTGGCCGAAACCGTCACCCGGGTGACACCGGTGATGCCATCGGGTGCAGCGACGGTCGCGGTTGCCGTGGGTGCAGTGTTCGCCGTGCTGATGGGTGCCGAATCAGATTCTTCGACAAGGGCATTGGATATCGCCGTCGGCCGTTCGAGAGCCGACTCGGGATCTATCGGCGCGGCGCGACGCGCAGCCCCGAGGAGCGCCGGCACTGCCTGGGTATCCACCGGAGACTGCCGACGCGGCGCCGGGACATCCGGAGTCGATGATGTGGCCGCATCCCGGAACTGCGCCGGTTCTGGAAGCGGTGCGGTCGACAACTCCGGTGTGTCGACGGGTTCACGGTCCGAACGCGACACCAGCCTGGGACGGTTGGCGGCGGTCGATACTTCGAGGTCGAGGTCGAGGTCGAGGTCGAGGTCGAGGTCGAGGTCGAGGTCGGCTTTGGTTGCCGACTCGACCCCGGTCTGCGATGCCGACTCAACCTCGGATTCGTCTTGTGGAATCGATTCGCGCCGGCTTGGCCCCTCTTCGGCGCGCTCTGCCGGCTGCCCGCTCGCGGTGTCGTCCGTCGGGCCTCCGGCGCCGTTGCCATCCGTCGAGTTGTCCGAAGGGTTCGATGTGCCGCTGCTACCCGATCGGGCACCGTCGGACCTCGATGAGTCAGCGGGCTCGGCCGCGGCTGCCCCGATGCCGCCGACTCCCACCACTACCCCGATGCCGAACGAAACGGCGAGACCGGCGATTCTTCCGAAATGATCTTCCGCTGCCATAGCGCGCCCCCTCATGCAACCCTGACAATAGTCCTGCTGACGTGCGAACTTTGGAGAATCGCGAAGGTGAAGGCGCAGCGCCCCGCGGGTTGCGCAGACGGCGCGTACAGCGCCCCCGGCAGGGATCGAACCTGCGACCAACCGCTTAGAAGGCGGCTGCTCTATCCGCTGAGCTACGGGGGCCGCGCGCACACACCCTAGCCGAGTGGCTGAGAACCGTCCGGCGACCGGTCGCCGGCGCCGGCGGCGTTGCCGGGGGGCGGCGGCGGAAGGCCGTTGTCGTCCCAGTCGCCCACCAAAGCCACTCCGCTTCATCGGCTTGCCGACTAGCGTGGAACCATGAGCAACGCGCCGGACCTGGATGCGGCCGGATTGCCCGAAGAACTCAGCCCGCTCGACCAGCTTCTGCACCGCGGTGAAGCGAATCCACGCACCCGCTCGGGCATCATGACGCTGGAGCTTCTCGACACAACACCGGACTGGGATCTTTTTCGAAGTCGTTTCGAGAACGCCTCGCGCAAGGTGCTGCGACTGCGGCAGAAGGTCGTGACGCCGACGCTGCCTACCGCTGCGCCGCGCTGGGTCGTGGACCCCGACTTCAACCTCGACTTCCATCTTCGCCGGGTCCGAGTTCCCGCACCAGGCACGCTGCGCCAAGTGATGGATCTGGCCGAGGTCGCTGCGCAGTCGCCGCTCGACATCTCCCGTCCGCTGTGGACGGCCACCCTTATCGAGGGGGTGCAGAATGGGCAGGCGGCACTGATGGTGCATCTCAGCCACGCCGTAACCGACGGTGTCGGCGGCGTCGAGATGTTTTCCAACCTCTACGATCTAGAGCGTGATCCGCCTGCTCAGGACAGCGCGCCACTCCCCATCCCCTCAGATCTGTCACCCAACGATCTGATGCGCCAGGGGATCAACCGGTTGCCCGGAACGGTCGCAGGCGGCGTACGCGATGTGCTGTTCGGTACCGCGCAGGCGGTGGGGCACGTGGTGCGGGCCCCGGTGTCCCGGCTGGGCAGCGTCGTCGACTACGCAATGTCGGGTGCCCGGGTGATCGGACCGGTCGCCGATCCCTCGCCGTTGCTGCGCCGTCGCAGTCTGTCCTCACGCAGCGAGGCCATCGACATCAAGTTCGCAGATCTGCATCGCGCGGCCAAGGCGGCCGGAGGGTCGATCAACGACGCTTATCTAGCCGGGCTGTGTGGCACGCTGCGCCTCTATCACCGCGCGAAGGGGCTTCCCGTCGAGACCCTGCCGATGGCCGTCCCGGTGAACCTGCGTTCGGATGCGGATCCCGCCGGCGGCAACAGATTCGCCGGTGTGAACCTTGCGGCGCCGATCGGCCTGTTCGACCCGGAGATTCGTATCAAGAACATCCGATCACAGATGACTCGCAAGCACGAGGAGCGCGCTCTGGACCTGGTCGGAGCGATCGCGCCCATCATGAGCTTGCTACCCGACACCGTGCTGGAATCGATGGCAGGATCCATCGTGAACTCCGACGTGCAGGCCAGCAACGTGCCCGTGTACGCCGGCGATACCTATATCGCCGGCGCGAAGGTGCTACGGCAGTACGGTCTCGGGCCGCTTCCCGGTGTGGCGATGATGGTGGTGCTGGTGTCCCGGTCCGGGTACTGCACCATCACATCGCGATACGACCGGGCCTCGTTCACGGACCCGGAACTGCTCGCGCGCTGTCTGATGGGCGGTTTCAACGAAGTGCTCGCCCTCGGTGGCGACGGTCGCGCTTCGCCGGCGACGTTCAGCACGGCACCGGCAACATCAGGCGAAGACTTCAGCTCTACCTCACATAACGGAAGTGCCGCACAATGACATCGGGGACATCGGGGACATCGGGGAACAGCCAACAGATGCGACTTCCGGGCTCGGTTGCCGAGGTCGAAGCCAGCCCGCGGGGCCCAGGGGTGGGTGCGTTCTTCGACCTGGACGGCACGCTCGTGGCCGGCTTCACCGGCGTGGTGATGACCCAGGACCGGATTCGGCGCCGCCAGATGTCGGTCGGTGAGTTCATCGGCATGGTGCAAGCCGGTCTCAACCACCGGCTCGGCCGGTCGGAGTTCGAGGATCTGATCGGCAAGGGTGCCCGCATGCTGCGCGGCAACTCCGTCGCCGATATCGACGAGCTGGCCGAGCGGTTGTTCGCGCAGAAGATCGTCGGCCGGATCTATCCGGAAATGCGTGAGCTCGTCCGGGCGCACATGGCCCGCGGCCATACGGTCGTGCTCAGTTCGTCCGCACTGACGGTCCAAGTCGATCCGGTGGCACGGTTCCTGGGCATCCATAACGTCCTGAGCAACAAATTCGAGACCGACGACCACGACCTGATCACCGGCGAGGTGCAGCGTCCGATCATCTGGGGGCCGGGCAAGGCGCGCGCCGTGCAGGAGTTCGCCGGTGCCAACGGCGTCGATCTGTCTCAGAGCTACTTCTACGCCGATGGCGACGAGGATGTCGCGTTGATGTACCTGGTTGGTAACCCGCGTCCCACCAACCCGGCGGGCAAGATGGCCGCGGTGGCCGCCAAACGCGGGTGGCCGGTGCTGAGGTTCAGTAGCCGCAGCGCCAACAGTCCGCTCTCTCAGCTGCGTACCGCCGCCGGGGTCGCGACGATGATGCCGATCGCGGCCGGAGCCGTCGGTGTCGGTCTGCTGACCCGTAACCGCCGTGCGGGCGTCAACTTCTTCACCGCGGTGTTCGGGCGGACCTTGCTCAACACCATCGGTATCAACCTGCGGGTTCTCGGGAAGGAGAATCTGACAGCGCGGCGCCCCGCGGTGTTCATCTTCAACCACCGTAACCAGGCAGATCCACTGATCGCCGGCAGGCTGGTCAGTGACAACTTCACGTCAGTGGGTAAGAAGGAACTGGAGAGCGATCCCATCGTCGGCACAATGGGCAAGATCATGGATGCCGCCTTCATCGATCGTGACAACCCGGAAAAGGCTATCGAAGGTCTCCAGAAGGTCGAGGAGCTCGCCCGCAAAGGATTATCCATCCTGATCGCGCCTGAGGGCACCCGGCTGGACACCACGGAGGTTGGCGCGTTCAAGAAGGGGCCGTTCCGGATCGCGATGTCAGCTGGTATTCCTATCGTGCCGATCGTGATCCGCAACGCCGAGGTGATCGCCGCGCGGGACTCGAGCACCTTTAACTCGGGCACTGTGGATGTCGTTGTCTACCCACCGATTCCGGTCGACGACTGGACCCATGAGAACTTGACCGAGCGCATCGCCGAGGTACGGCAGCTTTATCTCGACACGCTCAGGGACTGGCCGCAGGACGAGTTGCCCGTCCCTGAACTCTATCGGCGAACCAGGAAGGCGCCCGCCGCCAAGGCCACCGCCAAGAAGGCACCCGTCAAGAAGGCTGGCGCCAAGAAGACCCCGGTCAAGAAGGCCACCGCCCAGAAGACACCGACCAAGACGCCGGTCAAGAAGGCCACCGCCAAGAAGACACCGGCCCAGAAGGCGCCCACCAAGCGCAGCGGCGCGAAGGGGCGGCCATGAAGGCCAGCATTGACGACATGGCGGCGTTCTCCGCTACCGGCGACACCCTGGTTCTCGCGTCGGTGTCCTCGCCGGCCGAAACGGAACTCTTCGATCACTGGCTTCATCTGCAGCGTCGCGAGCACCCCGGCGCCAACATCGAGGTGCTCAAGCTGCCCGCTGACGATGATCCGTCCGAGGCAGTGGTGTCCAAGCTCGTCGACCTGCTCGAAGTCGACGAGGACCGCTCGGTGGTCCCGGTGCGGGTGTTCTGGGTGCCGGGTGGGTTGCCCACACGATCCAAGGTGGTGTCATTCCTGTCGGGTCGCGACACCTACCGTCCGCCAAAGCTGTTGCAGCAGCGCATCCTGAAGCGCGATAGGACGCGCGCCCGCGTCGTCGCCGGCGAACCCGCCAAGGTTTCGGAGCTACGTGAGCAGTGGAGCGACACCACCGTCGCCGAGAACCCACGGCAATTCGCACGATTCGTCATCCGCCGGGCAATGCTGGCCATCGAGCGCGTCGAGCTTCGACTGCTCGGGCCCGAGTACAAGTCGCCGCGCCTGGTAAAACCCGAGATGATGGCCTCCACCCGGTTCCGTGAAGGGCTGGAAGAGATTCCCGGTGCGACCCTCGACAAGGCGGGGGAGATGCTCGACGAGCTCGGCACCGGGTGGAGCCGATTCTCCGTGGATCTGATCCCGACGCTGGGGCGCGCGATCTTCAGCAGGGGATTTGACCCCAACATCGACTACGACCGCCTCGAGGTCGAGGCGATGCGGCAGGCACTGGAATCTCACCCCGCGGTGCTGCTGTTTTCCCACCGGTCCTATCTCGACGGTGTGATTGTGCCCGTGGCGATGCAGGAGAACCGCCTGCCACCGGTGCACACCTTCGCGGGCATCAACCTGTCGTTTGGCGCAATGGGTCCACTCATGCGCCGTTCGGGCGTCATCTTCATCCGCCGCAAGCTGGACGATCCGCTCTATAAGTATGTGCTTCGTCAGTTCGTCGGCTACATCGTTGAGAAGCGATTCAACCTCAGTTGGTCGATCGAAGGCACCCGGTCACGGACCGGAAAGATGTTGCCCCCCAAGCTTGGTTTGCTCGCCTATGTTGCGGACGCCTATCTGGACGGCCGCAGCGACGACATCCTGCTGCAACCGGTGTCGATCAGCTTCGACCAACTGCATGAGACCGCCGAGTACGCGGCCTACGCTCGGGGCGGGGAGAAGACCCCCGAGGGCCTGGCCTGGATGTACAACTTCATCAAGGCGCAGGGCGAGCGCAACTACGGCAAGATTTATGTGCGGTTTCCCGAAGCCGTCTCGATGCGCGAGTACCTAGGTGAGCCGCACGGCGCGATGGAAGCCGACCAAGACGCCAAACGCCTTGCGCTGCAAAAGATGGCGTTCGAGGTTGCGTGGCGGATCCTCCAGGTGACCCCGGTCAACGCGACGGCGCTGGTGTCGGCGCTACTGCTCAGTACCCGAGGTGTCGCGCTGACCCTCGACCAGTTGCACCACACTCTGCAGGACTCGCTGGACTACCTGGAGCGCAAGCAGAGCCCGATGACCAACAGCGCGTTGCGGCTGCGCACCCCCGAAGGGGTTCGCGCTGCGGCTGACGCGCTGTCCAACGGACACCCGGTGACCCGCGTCGACGGCGGCTCCGAACCCGTCTGGTACATCGCCCCGAACGACGAGTACGAGGCCGCGTTCTATCGCAACTCACTGATTGACGCCTTTCTGGAAACGTCGCTCATGGAACTCGCCCTTGCCCACGCCGCGCGGGCGGAATCCGATCGCCTGGATGCATTTTGGGCCCAGGTGATGCGGCTGCGGGATCTGTTGAAGTTCGATTTCTACTTCGCCGACTCCGCGAGCTTCCGCGATCACGTCGCCGAAGAGATGTCGTGGCACGAGAATTGGCAGGAGGATGTCGCCGCCGGCGGGGAGCGGATCGCGGCGCTGTCGCGGGCCAAACGTCCGGCGATTGCCGGATCGCTGCTGCGCCCGTTCTTCGAGGCCTACCGGATCGTCGCTGATGTCTTGATCGGCGCGCCGGCCGAGATCTCCGAGAAGGATCTGACGGCCAAGGCGCTGGGGCTGGGGCAGCAGTATGTGGCACAGGGCCTGGTCCGGAGCACCGAGTCGGCGTCGGCGTTGCTGTTCACGACTGCTCGACAGGTCGCGGTCGATCAGAGCCTTCTTGAGCCCGCCGACAACCTGGAGGCTCGGCGGATCGCCTTCCGTGACGAGCTCCGGGGGATCCTGACCGATATGGAAAGCGTTGACCAGTACTCGCGCGAGCAGTTCTTCGCCCGCGAGCGAAGCCGCCGGGAAGTGCGCGGCGAGCCCGTTCGGTCGACGCGATCCGGTGAGGTCATACCCTAGGCGGATGACTTCACCCGGCCGCCTGGCCACCGGCCGTACGCTCGGCGCGTCGGTCTGGTCGGTGTTGTCCGCGGTGGCGCTGCTGGCCGGGGCCACGGCAGCGGCGCTGGCGGGCCTGGCGTTGGCGGACGCACTGACCGCCACGGGCCTACCGGATCCCGGCCCGATAACCAATTACGGGCTGCCGTTCGTGAAGGCGGCCGGTGAGATCGCTGCCGTGACGGCAACCGGCTCGTTCCTGTTCGCCGCCTTCATGGTGCCGCCGCAGGCCAACGGGGTGCTCGATGTGGCCGGATACCGTGCCCTGCGCACGGGAACCTTCGCCTCCGGGATATGGGCAATCAGCGCGGTCCTGATGGTGGCGCTGACGGTATCCGATGTCAGCGGCCGGCCGCTATGGACGCAGCTGGGCCCGGCGGACATCTGGGCGGTGGCCAATCTCGTCGACGTGGCGGGCGCGTGGCGCTGGACGGCACTGTTCGCCTTCGCCGTAGCCGTGGTGAGCGCGTCGGTATTGCGGTGGTCTTGGACGCCGGTGCTTTTCCTCGGATCGTTGCTGACGCTGGTTCCGTTGGCGCTGACCGGGCACTCGGCGTCGGGGGGGTCGCACGATGTCGCCACGAACAGTCTGTTGATCCATCTCGTTGCCGGCGCCGTGTGGGCCGGTGGCCTGTTGGCGTTGCTGGCCCACGCCCTCCGCGGTGGCGAACACGCCGATCTCGCAGCACGGCGCTTCTCCACTGTGGCCCTGTGGTGTTTCGTGGCGATGGCGCTCAGCGGTGTGCTCAACGCGTTGGTGCGGATTCGGCCGGAAGAATTGCTGGACAGCGGCTATGGCTGGTTGGTGGTGGCCAAACTGGCGGCGCTGGGGGCGCTCGGATATCTCGGCTGGCGCCAACGCCGCAGCGGGGTTGCCGCGCTGGCTGAGGACCCCGGTGCCCGCGGCCCGCTGATCCGCTTGGCGCTGGTCGAAGCGGCCGTCTTTGGCCTGACGTTCGGTGTGGCGGTTGCTCTCGGCCGCACCCCGCCGCCCCCTCCGCAAAACCTCAACTTGTCGATTCCCGCAGTCGAGATCGGGTATGACCTGGCCGGTCCGCCGACGGTGAGCAGGCTGCTGTTCGACTGGCGCTTCGATCTACTGTTCGGCACCGCGGCGCTGGTCTTCGCAATCGTGTACCTGGCGGCTGTGTACAGGCTGAGGCGCCGAGGTGACGCCTGGCCCGCCGGCCGGGTGGTGGCATGGCTTCTCGGATGTCTGGTGCTGCTGGTGGCGACGTCGTCCGGGATCGGCCGTTACATCCCCGCAATGTTCAGCATGCACATGGTCGCGCACATGCTGCTGTCGATGCTGGCCCCGATCCTGTTGGTGCTCGGGGCACCGGTCTCGCTGGCATTGCGGGCCCTTCCGGTCGCGGGCCGTGACGCGCCGCCGGGACCCCGCGAGTGGCTGCTGGCCGCCCTGCATTCCCGGGTTTCTCGGACCTTGACCAACCCGTTCGTCGCGACGGCGCTGTTCATCGTCGGGTTCTACGGGCTGTATTTCGGGGGCATCTTCGACGCGACCGCGGGCAGCCACGGCGCCCACATCGTGATGACCCTGCACTTCCTGCTCAGCGGCTATTTGTTTTATTGGGTTGTCATCGGCGTGGATCCGACGCCGCGACCGATTCCGCCGATCGGGAAGCTGGCGATGGTGTTCGCTTCGTTGCCCCTGCATGCGTTTTTCGGTGTGATCCTGATGGGAACGCCTTCGGTGATGGGCGGGGACTTCTATCGATCTCTCCAGCTGGACTGGCACACCGACCTCCTGGGTGATCAACGCCTCGGGGGTGGGATCGCCTGGGCGGCCGGTGAAGTTCCCCTTGTGGTCGTGATGGTCGCGTTGTTCGTCCAGTGGCGCCGCAGCGACCGGCGCACCGCCAAGCGGCTCGACCGAGCCGCCGACCGCGACGATGACGCTGATCTGGCGGCCTACAACAGAATGCTGGCCGAACTGGCCCAGCGCGAGTCACAACGAGGCGGCTGAACCTGGCGACGATCGCCGGCTTGCCCGGTGAAGGACGGCACGACCGACATCGGTCGGCGATCCCCAACTCGTAGCTAATCCACAGCAACTGTCGTCGGGGCGGTTTCTCGGTGCGGAATGTCGGCCGCACGGCGGTTAATGGCGGTGTCACCGACACACCAGGTGCAGTGCCTGGCCCGCTGACGAACAAACAGAAAGGAACAATCCATGTTCGAGACACCCATCACCGTCGTAGGCACCATCATCACCAATCCGGAGCGCCGCTGGGTCGGTGATCAGGAGCTCTTCAAATTCCGCGTGGCCAGTAACTCGCGCCGGCGTACCCCCGAGGGCAACTGGGAGTCAGGCAACACGCTGTACGCGACGGTGAACTGCTGGGGCCGCCTTGTCACCGGTGTGGGTGCCGGGCTGGGGAAGGGCGACGCGGTGATCGTGGTCGGCAACGTGTACACGAGCGAATACGAGGACCGGGACGGCAACCGTCGTTCCTCGCTCGAGATTCGGGCTACCTCGGTGGGACCCGACCTGGCCCGGTGCATCGTCCGCATCGACAAGCGCAGGTATCCGGACTTCTCCCCGGCCGAATCGTCGTCGCCCGACGCGCAGGGCGCCGGTGATGGCCAGGCCGAGACCGGCGTCGAAGCCGAGAAGGCTGACGCCGAATCTGCGCCCGAAGAGCAGGGCATGCCGCTGACCGCGTAGCGCCGGAAACCGGGGGTGAGGCCACGCCTAGGATGGGGCCCGACCATCGCAGGATCCTGGAGATTGCGACGATCGAGAAAGGCGACACCACGGCATGGCCGAATTCATCTACACGATGCGGAAGGTCCGCAAGGCGCACGGCGACAAGGTCATTCTTGACGACGTCACCCTGAACTTCCTCCCGGGTGCCAAGATCGGCGTCGTTGGCCCAAACGGGGCCGGCAAGTCGAGCGTCTTGCGGATCATGGCCGGCCTGGACCAGCCCAACAACGGTGATGCGTTCCTGGCGCCCGGCGCGCGCGTGGGCATCCTGCAGCAAGAGCCGCAGCTCGACGAGACCAAGACGGTTCGCGAGAACGTCGAAGACGGTGTCGCCGTCAAGGGCAAGCTCAATCGGTACAACGAGGTCGCCGAGCTGATGGCGACCGACTACACCGATGAGCTGATGGAAGAGATGGGCAAACTCCAGGAGGAACTGGATGCCGCCGACGCCTGGGACATCGACTCGCAGCTCGAGCAGGCCATGGATGCGTTACGCTGCCCGCCGCCCGAAGAACCGGTGACCCACCTGTCCGGTGGTGAGCGGCGCCGCGTAGCGCTGTGCAAGCTGTTGCTGTCCAAGCCTGATCTCCTGTTACTCGATGAGCCGACCAACCACCTCGACGCCGAGAGCGTGTTGTGGCTTGAACAGCATCTCGCCGAGTACAAGGGCGCCATCCTGGCGGTTACCCACGACCGATACTTCCTGGACAACGTCGCCGAGTGGATTCTTGAGCTCGACCGCGGTCGCGCGTACCCCTACGAGGGCAACTACTCCACCTACCTAGAAAAGAAGGCCGAGCGGGTCGCCGTCCAGGGCCGCAAGGACGCCAAGCTGCAGAAGCGATTGCAGGAGGAACTCGCATGGGTCCGGTCGGGCGCGAAAGCCCGGCAAGCGAAGAACAAGGCGCGCCTCGGGCGGTATGAGGAGATGGCGGCGGAGGCGGAGAAGACCCGCAAACTCGACTTCGAAGAGATCCAGATCCCGACCGGGCCCCGGTTGGGCAACGTCGTCGTTGAGGTCGAGCATCTCGACAAGGGTTTCGAGGGCAGACAGCTGATCAAGGATCTGTCGTTCAGCCTGCCGCGAAATGGCATCGTCGGGGTCATCGGGCCCAACGGTGTCGGCAAGACCACCTTGTTCAAGACCATCGTAGGTCTCGAACAGCCCGACAGTGGCTCCGTCAAGGTCGGTGACACTGTCAAGTTGAGCTACGTCGATCAGAGCCGGGCCGGCATCGACCCCAAGAAAACGGTCTGGCAGGTGGTCTCCGACGGCCTGGACCACATCGAGGTCGGCCAGAATGAGGTTCCGTCTCGGGCGTACGTGTCAGCCTTCGGGTTCAAGGGGCCCGATCAGCAGAAACCGGCTGGCGTGTTGTCGGGCGGCGAGCGTAACCGGCTGAATCTGGCACTCACCTTGAAAGAGGGTGGGAACCTGATCCTCCTCGACGAGCCAACCAACGACCTGGACGTCGAAACGCTGAGCTCGCTGGAAAATGCCCTGCAGCATTTTCCCGGGTGCGCTGTGGTTATCTCCCACGACCGATGGTTCCTCGATCGCACCTGCACCCATATCCTGGCGTGGGAAGGCGATGATGACAACGACGCGAGATGGTTCTGGTTCGAGGGTAACTTCGGCGGCTACGAGGAGAACAAGGTGGAACGCCTCGGCGCAGAAGCAGCCCGTCCGCACCGAGTCACCCACCGAAAGCTCACACGAGGATAGTCTCGTCGTGCGGACCACGCTATCGGTGCCTTTCCGGTGCCGGTGACAGCCAACGGGGGCCGGTTCGCAGTCTGAGTCAGGAGCGGCGAATGTCGTTGAAACCGGATGCTGTCGGCGGCCAAGCCAATAGTGACGTGACCGCAGAGGTCATCGACCGGCTTGTCCCCGCCTATCTGGAGACTTATCGGGGACCGCATGGTGGAGCCACCGGTCCGGAGGCAGCCGTCACCGGCCCGATGCAAAGCCCCGACAACGGCAGCCTGGCGCTTCCGGCGTTGGTCGCCGCACAGTACCGGTTAGGGCGCCAGCGGTCTCCCGGCTCGACGGACGTCGCGACCTATGCTTCCGACGAACCCGGTGGTTTCGGTCCAGCGTTGCAGATTGTCACCGACAACGCGACGATGCTGATGGATTCGGTCACCGTGCTCCTGCACCGCATCGGGGTCGCCTATATCGCGATCATGAACCCGGTGTTCCGGGTACGGCGCGGGTCGGCGGGGGAGCTGCTGGAGATCGCTCGACCCGCGGACGCGACCTTCGTCGACGGAATCGACGAGACCTGGGTACATGTCCAGTTGTCCAGCTCGGTGAATCGACGCGCCCTCGCCGAGGCAGAGACACTGTTGCCCCGGGTACTGGACGACGCCCGCCAGGTCGTTGCCGATTCGGCCGCCATGGCCGCGGTGTTGCAAGGCCTGGCCGTCGAACTCGACGGTGACGATGGGCTCGATGCCGGGAAACGCTTCCCGAGCCCGGACCGCAAGGATGTCGCGGCCTTGCTGAGGTGGCTGGCCGAGGGGCATTTCGTCTTGTTGGGCTACCAGCGTTGCTCAGTCCGCGACGGTGAAGTGACGATCGTCGCCCCCAGCCGGCTCGGCGTGCTCCGGATGCGGGGCGACGACGTGCCGCAACTGACCGACGAGACCGAACTGTTGGCCCTGGCGCAGGCCACGTTTCCCAGCTTCCTGCGTTACGGCGCCTACCCCCAGATCATCGCGGTCCGGGAGGAAGCTGTCGTCCCCGGCGAGTCGGCGGTGGAGCACCGATTCGTGGGCCTGTTCACCGTGGCGGCGACGAACACCAACGTGTTGGAGATTCCGCTCATCGCGCGACGGGTCAATGACGCGCTGGCAATGGCAGACGAGGACCCGCGCCATCCCGGACAGTTGTTGCTCGACATCATCCAGACCATTCCCCGGCCCGAGCTGTTCGCGCTGAGCGCCAGGGAAATGCTCGACATGGCGATGGCGGTCGTCGAGCTGGGGTCCCGACGTCGGGCCTTGTTGTTCATGCGGGCCGACCCACTGGCACCTTTCGTATCGTGCCTGGTCTATCTGCCGCGTGACCGCTACACCACCGCCGTGCGCCTCGAGATGCAGGACATCCTGGTCCGCGAACTGCACGGCGTCAGCATCGACTACGCTGCCCGCGTCAGCGAATCACCCTGGGCTGTTGTGCATTTCACCGTTCTTTTGCCGAAGGGCTCCGACCCTCGCGGTGTCGATGTGTCCGAATCCAACGAGTCGCGCATTCAGGGTCTCCTCACCGAGGCCGCACGCACCTGGGCCGACCGGCTACTCGGAGCGGTCAAGACCGGTTCGATCGACCAGTCCACCGCTGAGCACTACGCAAACGCCTTCCCCGAGATGTACAAGCAGGCGACCAGGCCGTCGGCGGCCTTCGATGACATCGCGATCATCGAAGAACTGCAGGACAATTCGGTCAAGCTCGTGCTGGCTGACAGTGATGACAAGGCCGAGGACGGTATCTGGCACCTCTTCTGGTACCTGGGCGGGCGGTCGGCGTCGCTGAGCGAGTTACTCCCGATGCTGCAATCCATGGGTGTTGTGGTGCTCGAAGAGCGGCCCTTCCAGGTGGACCGCCCCGACGGATTGTCGGTGTGGATCTACCAGTTCAAGGTCTCGCCGCACCGTGGCATCCCGCAGGCGCCGGTTGGTCCGGAGCGTGAGGAAGTCGCGCACCGCTTCGCCGATACCGTTACCGCGATCTGGCACGGTCACGCTGAGATCGACCGCCTCAACGAGCTCGTGCTGCGGGCCGGGCTGACCTGGCGGCAGGTGTCGGTGATACGGGCCTACTCCAAGTACCTGCGGCAGGCCGGATTTCCCTACAGTCAGTCTCACATCGGGAACGTACTCAACGACAATCCGGGCACCGCCCGCTCATTGATCGAATTGTTCGAAGCGCTGTTCTTCCCCGCGGAACATGTGCGGGGCGTTGCCAACCGGGATGCGCAGTCGGCTGCGGCCGCCGTGTCGGCCGACATCGACGCTTTGGTCAGTCTGGACACCGACCGGGTGCTGCGGGCGTTTGCGTCGATGATCCAGGCCACGCTGCGCACCAACTATTTCGTTGTCGGTGAAGAATCCGCTCGTGCCCGAAACGTGTTGTCGTTCAAGCTTAATCCAGGCTTGATTGACGAACTTCCGCTGCCCCGGCCGGAGTTTGAGATCTTCGTCTACTCCCCGCGGGTCGAGGGCGTGCACTTGCGGTTCGGTTTCGTCGCCCGCGGCGGGCTCCGTTGGTCGGATCGCCGTGAGGACTTTCGTACCGAAATCCTGGGCTTGGTCAAGGCGCAGGCGGTCAAGAACGCCGTTATCGTTCCGGTCGGCGCCAAGGGCGGATTCGTGGTCAAGAAGCCGCCGACTCCGACCGGTGATCCCGCGGTCGACCGCGAGGCGACGCGGGAGGAGGGCGTGGCCTGCTACCGGCTCTTCATCGCCGGCCTGCTTGACATCACCGACAACGTGGACAAGCTCAGCGGCGCCGTGGTCACGCCCACCGGGGTCATCCGGCGCGATGGCGACGACGCCTATCTGGTTGTCGCGGCGGACAAGGGAACTGCGACCTTCTCCGATATCGCCAACGATGTCGCCAAGTCCTACGGCTTTTGGCTGGGCGATGCGTTTGCCTCCGGCGGGTCCGTTGGATACGACCACAAGGCGATGGGTATCACCGCCAGAGGTGCCTGGGAGTCCGTGAAGCGGCACTTTCAGGAGATGGGTGTTGACACCCAGTCCGAGGACTTCACCGTCGTCGGCGTCGGTGACATGAGCGGTGACGTGTTCGGCAACGGCATGTTGCTGTCGGAGCACATCCGGTTGCTCGCGGCGTTCGACCACCGGCACATCTTCATCGATCCGAACCCCGACGCCGCGACGTCCTGGCGAGAGCGCAAGCGGTTGTTCGAATTGCCGCGGTCTAGCTGGGAGGACTACGACCGCTCGCTGATCTCTGCGGGAGGCGGGGTCTTCAGCCGCCAACACAAATCGATACCGATCAGCCCGGAGGCCCGGGCCGCGTTGGGTATCGAGGATGACGTCTCGCAGATGACCCCGCCAGCCCTGATGAAAGCGATCCTGAAAGCTCCGGCCGACCTGTTGTTCAACGGCGGTATCGGTACCTACGTCAAGGCTGAGTCCGAGTCGGACGCCGATGTCGGGGACCGAGCCAACGATGCGGTACGGGTTAACGGAAACCAGTTGCGCGCCAAGGTCATCGGCGAGGGGGGCAACCTGGGCGTGACTTCTCTGGGGCGCATCGAGTTCGAACTGGTCGGCGGGCGTGTCAATACTGACGCGATGGACAACTCCGCCGGGGTGGATTGCTCCGATCACGAAGTCAACATCAAGATCCTGATCGACTCCCTCGTCACGGCGGGCAAAGTCGATCCCAGCCAGCGCTCCGAACTACTCCTGTCGATGACCGACGAGGTGGGCCGACTGGTGCTTGCCGACAACGTGAGTCAGAACGACTTGATGGGCACCAGCCGGGCCAACGCCGCAAGCCTGCTGTCGGTGCATGCGCGGATGATCAAGGATTTAGTGGATCACCGCGGGCTCAACCGCCAACTTGAGGCCTTGCCCTCGGAGAAGGAGGTTCTCCGCCGAAGCGAGGCCGGTATCGGGCTGACATCTCCGGAATTGGCGACCCTGATGGCTCACGTCAAGCTGGCGCTCAAGGCCGATCTGCTGGACAGCGATCTACCCGACTACGAGGTGTTCGCCGCTCGGCTGCCGTCCTATTTTCCCTCCACGCTGCGCGAAGGGTTCCCTGACGAAATACGGTCGCACCAACTGCGTCGGGAGATCGTCGCCACCATGGTGGTCAACGATTTGGTGGACACCGCAGGAATCTCCTATGCCTATCGCGTGACCGAGGACGTCGGGGTGGCGCCGATCGACGCAGTTCGCAGCTTCGCCGCAGCGGATGCGATCTTCGGATTCCGACGGCTGCTGCGCGAGATTCGCGAGGCGGGTGCGGCCGGGGTATCGGTCGACGTGACCGACCGAATGACCCTCGATCTGCGACGGCTCATCGATCGCGCGGGGCGTTGGTTGCTGAACTACCGACCACAACCGCTGGCGGTGGGTGCCGAGATCAACCGTTTCGCCGAGAAGGTGGCCGCACTGACCCCCCAGATGTCGGAATGGCTGCGTGGCGACGACGCTGCCATCGTTGCCAACGACGCAGGCGAGCTCAGTTCGCAGGGAGTGCGCGAGGATCTGGCCTACTCGCTGGCGACCGTCTTGTACAAGTTCAGCCTTCTCGACGTGATCGATGTCGCCGACATCGCCGAGCGCGATCCCGCGGAGGTCGCCGACGCCTACTTCGCGCTGATGGACCACCTCGGCACCGATGGTTTGCTCCGTGCCGTATCCCGGCTGCCGCGAGATGATCGCTGGCACGCGTTGGCGCGGCTGGCAATTCGGGACGACATCTACGGGACGCTGAGGGCCCTGTGCTTCGACGTGCTCGGACTGGGCGAGCCCGACGAAAGCGGCGAAGAGAAGATCGCCGAGTGGGAGCTGACGAACAGCTCCCGCGTCGGCCGGGCGCGCCGCACATTGACCGAACTGTACGAGGGTTCTCTGCATGATCTCGCGACGTTGTCGGTAGCTGCCCGCCAGATTCGCAGCATGACCAGGACCAGTGGAACCGGAACAACGGGGTGACGACCTTGCCCGGGTTCACGGCGCCGGTCCACGTGCGGTGGTCGGATATCGACATGTACCAGCACATCAACCACGCGACGATGGTCACCATCCTTGAAGAGGCCCGAATTCCTTTCCTGCGTGAGCCTTTTGGCGATGAGATCACGACGATCGGGTTGCTGATCGCTGAGGTGAACATCGCGTACAAGAAGCAGGTACGGCTGGTCGATTCGCCGCTGCAGGTCACGATGTGGTCCAAACGAGTCAGGACGGTGGACTTCACGGTGGGCTACGAAGTGCGTTCCGCCGCTGCGTCACCGGACTCCAGGCCTGCGGTCATCGCCGACACACAGCTTGCGGCCGTGCATATCGAGGAACAACGACTGCAACGGCTCTCGGGTCGGCAACAAGATTATCTCCGGCGATGGACTCGTTGACGACCGCCGATCGCGGTGTTTGGCTCGATCACCCGGGTCACCGCGATGACCTGCGGGTCTTTTGCAAGCGGGCGCAGAGGTTGGACGAGGCGGCAGTAATCCGGTTGCGGGAACGCGCGGATGGCATGATCGTCGGCTGGTGCGCAACGGGTTTCGATGTATTGGCCAGCAGGGTAGTCGGTGGTCGGGTGCGCCCCCCAGATTTGTGCGCAGGCGTCGATGCACTGCTGTCCGGGCTGGCGTCGATGGACCGGGATGGGTACGTCAACCCAGGTTTCGGGATGGACTCGGCCTGGCGGGGCGGCCTGCCCCCGGATGCCGGGTTCGTTCACCTAGAAGATGTTCCAGCACGGGTCATGTTGGATCTGGCCAGCCGGGGAGTAAGTCTGGCCAGGGAACACTCCAGCGCGCACGGACCGCCGGCGTCACTGCTGGATCAGGAGGTGGTCGCCGTCGTGGCGGGCGGCGATAGCATCGGCATTCCGATGCGGTGCGTGTTTGCCCTGGCCGGAATGGGTTTCCTGGGGCAAACGCAGGACGCAAACGATTTCGCGCCCGACTCGGTCAGCGCCGAGGAGGTGGTTCGGGTACGGGTGCTGCCGGCCTGGCTGCGCCTCGACGCTCGTTTCGGCACTGTCTACCAGCGCCGCGGGAGGCCGGGGGTAGTGCTGCGCTGACGTTGTCTTAGAACGGTGCGTTCACCATCGAGTCGGCCGCCATCTCCAGATAGGCGATCAGTTCCCGGCGGTGGGCGTCGTCGAGCGTCGCGGAGTCGATCTCGGCCAGCGCACCATGCATACACCGCAGCCACGCGTCCCGCTCGAGATAGCCGATCCGAAAAGGCGCGTGGCGCATCCGTAACCGGGGGTGTCCACGTTGGTCGGAGTACGTCCGCGGACCACCCCAGTACTGCTCGAGAAACATCCGCAGCCGCTCCTCGGCGGCCTCGAAGTCGTCTTCGGGGTACAGCGGACGCAGAATCTCGTCCTCACGCACCAATGCGTAGAACCGCGCCACGATCGTGCGGAACGTTGCGTGGCCACCAACGGCCTCATAGAACGACTGTCCTTTGTCGACTGAGCTTTCCTCCGCGTTCATCGGTTCCCATTGTGAGCCATCGCCGTCAGCAGGTTTCCGAGACGGTCCGCCAGATCTAGTTCGATCGGACTGACCAGCGAACACGTTCAGAATTGCCGTGCGATTGACGGGCATCCATGGTGAACTATCGGACGGAGGATGTATGGCGCAGCGCAAGAACAGTCGCGGCCACCGGCACCACGGGCACGCGGCAGGCTCATCCGGGTCGACGCCGAGTGCTGCTTCGCGCACGCTGCGCAGCGTCGGCCAGGCCGTCGACCCACTGCCGGAGCCATCGATCTGGGGCCGCAGGAGGGTGCTTCTGCTGAATGCCACCTACGAGCCGCTCACGGCGTTGCCGATACGCCGCGCGGTGATCATGGTGATGTGCGGCAAGGTAGATGTGGTACACGAGGACCCCAGTGGGCCGGTGGTCCACTCGGCAAGCCGGACCCTCGTCGTCCCGTCGGTCATCCGGCTGCGAACATTCGTCCGGGTCCCCTACCGGGCGCGGATTCCGATGACGAGAGCAGCGCTGATGCACCGCGATCAGTTCCGGTGTGCATACTGCGGGTCCAAGGCGAACACCGTCGATCACGTCGTCCCCCGGAGCCGTGGCGGTGCCCACTCGTGGGAGAACTGCGTTGCCGCGTGTTCGGGGTGCAACCACCGCAAGGCCGACCGGTTGTTGGTGGAACTGGGCTGGTCGCTGCGCGCGACGCCGGTGCCGCCGAAGGGGCAGCACTGGCGGCTGCTCTCCAGCATCAAGGAAATCGACCCGGCCTGGGCCCGATATCTGGGTGAGGGCGCGGCTTGACCGGTTCGTGGGTTACGGTTTCAGAGTGACCTCGACCGCGTGGATCCACGCCAGCTTCGTGCTCGTACCGCTGGCGGTGGTGCTGATTCTGTCCTTGTTCATCTTCACCAAGAAGGGGTCGCACCCCGAAACGTATGACATGTCGACAAAGTGGACGCACGACCCGATTCTGTGGGCTTCCCCGGAACCCGCCGATCACGATCACGGCGGCCACGGTTCGGAGCTGACTGTGGGAGGTGGCGCAAGTGGCAAGTGGTGAGATGGCAACCGTCGGGTCGAGCGCGCGCGGGCTGGCCGAGCTGCCCCGCGGCTGTGTGGTCACCTCCAGCGGCCGTATCTCAGAGGTCACCGAGCCGGGCGAACTGTCCGTGCACTACCCCTTCCCGAACATTGACCTCGTGGTTCTGGACAACGCGCTGAAGTACGGTTCGCGCACCGCGCATGCGCGCTTCGCGGTCTATGTCGGCGACCTCGGAGCCGATACCGCGGCTACCGCGCGGGAGATACTGGCGAGGGTTCCGACTCCCGACAACGCGGTGCTGCTGGCCGTGTCACCCGATCAGAAGGCTATCGAGGTGGTCTACGGATCCCAGGTCAGCGGTCGCGGCATCGAGGAATCCGCCCCCCTGGGAGTGTCGGCAGCTGCCGCATCGTTCAAGGAAGGCAACCTGATCGACGGATTGATCAGCGGCGTTCGGGTGCTCTCAGCCGGCGTGGCACCGCGCTAGCCGGCGTCGAATTCTCGGGCTCGCAGCGAACGCTCGACACCCGCGCGTCCCTCCAGCACCAGCCTGCGCAACGCCGGCGGCAGCTCGGGGTCGGACAGGAACCTGTCGGCGGCGTCCAGCGCGCCCTGGCTGATGTCCCACGAAGGGTACAGCCCGACGACCACCGTCTGGGCGACCTCACTCGACCGCCGGTCCCACACCCCTCGGACGGCGTCGAAGTACCGGTCCCGAAATGGGGCGAGTAACTCGCCCTGACCCGGTCGGACAATTCCTCCGATGATCGATCGCGCGGTGATGTTCGCCAGCGTGTCGTCTTCGACGACCTGGCGCCACGCCGCCGCCTTGACCGATGCCTGCGGCCGCGCGGCCGCCGCGGCTGCAGCCTGGCGCCGTCCCGCGGCCGTGGGGTCGGCGTTCGCTTCGGCGTCGATGAACGGGGTCTCCATCCCGTCAGCATCCAGGTTTCCGCTGGCGGCCAGCGCGGTCACAATGCGCCAGCGCAGGTCGGTATCGATGACCAGACCCGTCATGTTCACCGCCGCGGGTTCGTCAAGCATTGTCGAGAGCACGGCGACGTGGTTGGGTGCCAGCACCGATGTACACAGCGCATTGACGAACGCCAATTGATGGTCCGAACCCGGGTCAGACTCCCGTGCCAGGTCCAGGAGCGCATCCCTGAAGGCCGGCCAGCCGCTTGTGGCCGCCCAGTCAGGGTCGGCGTAGGAGCCCAGGGCCGTCTGCGCCTGCAGGACCAGGCGCTGGGCCACCCCCACCTCGGTTTCGGCGTGCAGACCGCTCATCACCAAAGCGACGAAGTCACGGGCACGCAGTTCGGCGTCGCGCGTCATCTCCCACGCGGCGGACCACGCGAGCGTACGGGGGAGGGGGTCGGCGATGTCAGCGATGCGGGTCAAGACGGTCTGTAGTGACTCCGGGTCCAGACGCAGCGAGCAATACGTCAGATCGTCGTCGTTGACCAGTATCAGTTTGCCCCGCGAAACCCCCTGCAAAGCAGGCACTTCGGTCAGCGGCCCGTCGACGTCGAGCTCTTCGCGGTGGACCCGCACCAACTTCCCGGAGCTGTCCTGGTCGTAGACGCCGACGGCCAACCGATGCACCCGGGTTTCACCGGCCCCGGGCTTGGCACCTCCCTGATCGATCGCGAACCGGGTGAACGTGCCGTCGGCGTCGACGTCGAAGACCGGCCGTAACGTGTTCAGCCCGGTGGTCCTGAGCCACTGGCGGCCCCACCCCGACAGGTCGCGGCCGGATGATTTCTCCAGCGCGCCAAGCAGATCACCGAACGTCGCATTCCCGAACGCGTGGTCCCGGAAGTAGTCCCGCAGCCCGGAAAGAAAAGCTTCGACGCTCACAAACGCCACGAGCTGTTTGAGTACGCTGGCGCCCTTGGCGTAGGTGATGCCGTCGAAATTCACCTCAACGGCATGCAGGTCCGGGATGTCAGCGGCAACCGGGTGGGTGGACGGCAGCTGATCCTGCCGGTACGCCCACGATTTCTCGACGTTGGCGAATGTCGTCCACGCCTGCGTGTACTCGGTGGCCTCGGCCTGGCACAGCACCGAGGCGAACGTCGCGAAGGACTCGTTGAGCCACAGGTCATCCCACCACTGCATGGTGACCAGGTCGCCGAACCACATGTGCGCCATCTCATGGAGCACTGTCTCGGCACGGCGCTCATAAGACGCCCGGGTGACCTTCGACCGGAAGACATAGTCCTCGAGGAAGGTCACCGCGCCAGCGTTCTCCATCGCGCCGGCGTTGAACTCCGGCACGAACAACTGGTCGTACTTGCCGAAGGCGTATGGCGTGCCGAAGTTGTTGTGGTAGAAGGCGAAGCCTTGCTTGGTCTCACCGAACAACCGCTCCGCGTCCATGTACTCAGCCAGTGACCTGCGACAGAAGATTCCCAGTGGAATATCGCCGTGGTCATCGGAGTACACGTCATCCCAGCGTGCGTAGGGCCCGGCGATCAGAGCCACCAGGTAGGTACTCATCCGGGGAGTGGCCTTGAACGTGTGCCGCGTGGTGTCACCGATCTGCTGAGTGTCCCGGCTTGCTCCGTTGGAGATCACCTCCCAGTGCGTGGGAGCGGTGACGGTGATGTCGAAGGCAGCCTTGAGATCAGGCTGGTCGAAACAGGCGAACATACGTTTGGCGTCGGCGGTCTCGAACTGCGAGTACAGGTAGACCTCGTCGTCCACCGGGTCCACGAAGCGGTGCAGGCCCTCACCGGTGTTCGAGTAGCGGCACTGCGCGTCGACAACCAGCACGTTGTGCTGGGCCAGGCCGGTCAGCGGAATGCCGGTGGCCTCGTCGTAGCCCGACAGGTCGATCTCGACACCGTTGAGGGTGGCGCTGCGGACGCTATCGGCGGCGAGGTCGATGTAGGTGTCGGCGCCGGGGAGGGCGTCGAATTCCACGGTCGTCAGCGAGTTGAATGTGCGTTCGCTGGGCCTGCCGTCGTCGTCGGTCAAGTTCAGTGCGATGTGATAGCTGTCCACGGTGATGAGCGCGGCGCGCTCGGCTGCCTGGTCGCGGGTCAGATTAGGAAGGGCCACGCCCGCCAACACTAGCCGCACGCCGGGAAGACACCACAGGCGTCATCGGTTGTGCCGAGCGGATGCCTGTCACGTTTCGAACCTTGAGGAGTAGACCGATGTCTGAGAAGTCTCGCGCCGATTTCTGGTTCGATCCGCTGTGCCCGTGGTGCTGGATCACCTCGCGCTGGATCTTGGAGGTGGAAAAAGTCCGCGACATCGAGGTCAACTTCCACGTGATGAGCCTGGCCGTTCTCAACGAGCGCCGGGACCATACCGACAGGTACCGGGAGATGATGAAGAAAGCGTGGGGCCCGGTACGGGTGGCAATCGCTGCCGAGCAACTCAAGGGTCCCGACGTGCTCGGACCGTTGTACGCGGCGATGGGCACCCGGATCCACAACCAGGGCAACAAAGACCTGGATGCGGTGATCAAGGAATCCCTCGCCGAGGTGGGACTGCCCCCCGAGTTGGCCGAGGCGGCGACGGCGGAGGTCTACGACGAAGCGTTGCGCGAGAGCCACCACGCCGGAATGGACGCGGTCGGCGACGATGTCGGCACCCCGACGATCCACGTCAACGGAGTGGCGTTCTTCGGTCCCGTGCTTTCGCAGATCCCGCGCGGCGAGCAAGCGGGCAAACTGTGGGATGCGTCGGTCATCTTCGCCTCCTACCCGCACTTCTGGGAATTGAAGCGCACCCGCACCGAACCGCCCAGTTTCGACTGACGCCCTGATGGGAACACCGATTCTGCGCGCGTCGGCGCCGGCTGGGCTGCGGTCTATGCGCCGGCGGTGGGCATGCCGGATTCGGCACACATCTCGATCGCCTTGTCGGAATACACCCGGTAGCCCCAGTCGGGCTGGTAGCCGTGAATCTCCTGGGTATCCAGGTCGCGAAGGAACGTCAAGATTTCGTGGGTGAACAACTGTCCCGGTACCAGCACGGGAAAGCCCGGCGGGTAGGGCGTGACGAACGTCGCCGACACGACGGGCACGCCCGCGGCCAGTTTCTCGTCGATCTGCTCGCCGGCGAGGTATTCGCAGTTCGTCTCGTCGTAAGACAGGTAAAAGGCACGCCGAACGTCTCCTTCGGGCGTGGCGTCCGGTGCCGACCGATCGCGAAACGCGGGGTGGAAACCACTGAAGTCGGGTAGCGGCGCTGAGCCGGCGGTCAGCTTGTGCACCTTCTTCTCAAACCTGCCGCGTTCGACCAAGCCCATCTCCGAGAGTCGCTCGTCGAGTTCACTGGCGATCTTGACCAGGACTTCCACCAGAAATGCCACCGAGCTGCGGGTGGTCCCGATATTGGTCATGAACAGCACGGTGTTGCGCGAGGTCTTGTTGATCTGGACGCCGTAGCGGTCCATCAACTCGTCGCGCTTGAACTCGTCTCCGTTGTAGCCGGTTCTGCCGATGGACAGCGTGATGCGTGAGGGGTCGAGGACGAACTCGTCTGTTTCCCAAGCCCTGATCATGTTGCGCAGGCCCGAGCGCAGGGGCTGCGCCAGGTGGGCAGCCCGATATTCCTCGGGAATCAGGTCGGAGGTGCGCAGGCAGGTCGCGTATTTGCTGAGCAGTGGATGATTATCGATAGCGTCGCGCAGCTGCATGGCGTTCTCTATCTGCCGAGCAACCAGCTCATAACCTTCCAGCGCGGCCTGACGGCGCCCGAGGTCCATCGAGGCCAGGATCTGGTAATTCGGCGAGGTCGACGTATGCGCCATGTACGCCTCGTGGAACGGCTCGGCGGCTTTCTGGTCGAAATCCTGGTCGAAGACGTGGATCATCGAACCCTGCCGCAGCGACGTCAGGGTCTTGTGCGTCGACTGGGTTGCGTAAACGCGAACACGTGCCTTGGCCGGGTCGGGTAGGAGCCGGCGGTTCAGCAGGTCTTCGTCGCTGGGCGGGTGCTCGGTGTCTTTTGCCAGTTGCTCTTCGTAGGCCTTGGCATAGTCCTTGTCGGCCAACCGTTTCCGCAGCGCGCGTGCGGCCGCCATCGCCGTGCGGGTGCGGTACACCGGGTGGAAGCGGGCGAACGCAAACCAGGCTTCATCCCAGAGGAATACCAGGTCGGGTTTGATCGCCAGACACTCCTGCATGACCCGTTCGACGTCGTAGACGATGCCGTCGAAGGTGCAGTTGGTCAGCGACATCATTTTGACGCGGTCGAGCTTTCCGGCACTCTTGAGCGCCAACAGCTTTGACTTGATCTCGCGCAGCGGAACCGCTCCATACAAGGTGTAATCGGTGAGCGGGTAGGCCTCCAGGTAGATCACATTGGCGCCGGCCATCATCATTCCGTAGTGATGCGACTGGTGACAGTTGCGGTCCAACAGGACGATCTCGCCGGGCGCCACCAGAGCCTGTGTGACGATCTTGTTGGCCGTCGACGTGCCGTTGGTGACGAAGTAGGTCTGTTTGGAGCCGAAGGTCTTGGCGGCCAGATCTTGGGCCTCCCGCAGTGGTCCGGTCGGCTCCAGCAGGGAATCCAGTCCGCCGCAGGTGGCCGAGGTTTCCGC
>JAHZJB010000073.1 GCA_022601135.1 Actinomycetes bacterium
ACCCGTACAACGAAGAAGAGCTGTGCGCCAAGGAGAACGAAAAGTATTGGATGGGGCCGCGGCCGGCTGAGTACGGCCCCGACGACCCCGGCGGTGTTGACCTCTACGTCGGCGGCGTCGAGCATGCTGTCCTGCATCTGCTGTACGCCCGATTCTGGCACAAGGTGCTCTACGATCTCGGTCACATCAGCTCGCGTGAGCCCTATCGGCGGTTGGTTAACCAGGGCTACATTCAGGCCTTTGCCTACACCGATGCCCGCGGGGCCTACGTGCCGGCCGCCGAGGTCGTCGAGCGCGACGGTGGGTTCTACTGGTCCGGTCCCGACGGCGAGGTGCCGGTGTCCCAAGAGTTCGGCAAGATCGGCAAGAGCTTGAAGAACTCGGTGTCGCCGGACGAGATCTGCGAGCGGTACGGCGCCGACACCCTGCGGGTCTACGAAATGGCGATGGGGCCGCTAGAGGCGTCGCGACCGTGGGCGACCAAGGACGTGGTAGGGGCGTATCGGTTTCTGCAACGGGTATGGCGTTTGGTCGTCGACGAGGAGACCGGGGAAACATTGGCGACCGACGAGGTTCTCGACGACGAGACGCTGCGGTTGCTGCACCGCACTATCGCGGGGGCGGGCGAGGACTACGCCGCGCTGCGCAACAACACGGCGGTGGCCAAGCTCATCGAGTACACCAACCACCTCACCAAACAGGGGGTGACGGCCCGGGCCGCGCTGGAGCCGCTGGTGCTGATGGTCGCGCCGCTGGCCCCGCATCTGGCCGAAGAGCTGTGGAGGCGGCTCGGCGGCCGCGGGTCGCTGGCCCACGGGCCTTTTCCGGTGGCCGACGAGCAGTATCTGGTCGAGGACAGGATCGAGTACCCGGTACAAGTCAACGGTAAGGTCCGCGGACGCGTCACCGTCGCGGCGGAGGCCGACGCCGACACGGTGGAAGCGGCGGCGCTGGCCGACGAGAAGATCGCCGGATTCCTGGACGGTCGGACACCGGCGAAGGTGATCGTTGTGCCGGGACGGCTCGTCAACGTGGTCCTTTGAGTGCTACGGATGGGCTGGCAGTTGCTTATTGGCGCGGTGATTCTCGACACACGAATTTCTGCTATATTTAGTGACAGCCATCACTGCCAAACAATTCACCCCCGCCAACTCAGGGTTTTCTTCGCTAAATGCGATTCTTTTCTAAGAACATTCGAGCGCAGGATTCAGTTACCGGCACCCGCTTGGTGCTAGGATTCGCTCGGAAAACAGCATCTTGACCTGCGTCTTCCCCGATTTATCCCGGTCCGCAAAGGCGTAGAATATGGCCCATGCCTACATTTGACGTACATACAGTGGATTGGGACGAACTCTACCGCGGGGATGCCGATTATGCGCCCGGCGACCCGGGGTGGAATATCGGAGAAATGCAGCCCGAAATCGCTGCCCTCGAACGACAGGGACGGTTCCGGGGACCTGTGCTTGATTCGGGTTGCGGGATTGGCATCACCGCCATGACCCTTGCCGCAAAAGGCTATGAGGTGGTCGGACTGGACCTCTCTCATGACGCTATCAATAGAGCCAGGAAAGCCAGCCACGCGCGCGGCTTGAGCGCCCGATTCCATACCGCAGATTTGGCCCAGAGCACCGGTTTTGACAGCCACTTCAACACCATCGTCGACGGACTTGTCTTCCACTGCCTGCCGGATGAGCAGCGGGACGGATACATTCGATCCTCGGCACGGGCCCTCAAGCCGGGGGGAAAGTTCTTTGCCCTTGTTTTCGCGACCGAAGCGTTCCCTCCGGACGCGGATTTCGGTCCGCGACCGTTCAGCGAGCAGCAGCTACGAGACGTGGTTGGCCGCCACTTGGTCGTGGACGAGGTCAGGCGGGCACGTTCATGGGTCAACGCGCCGCGGTCCCTGCCCGCTGGTTTCGAGTACCGCAACGTCACCATCGGCCCGGATGGGCATGTGCAATTGCCCTCCTGGCTGGTGTCCGCTCATCGCAGCAGATAGGGGCCGATGAGCCCATCACCGGGGACGAACGATGACCTCGTGGACGTGCGCGTCGCGTGGGGCGTTGATGGCCTCGGCGGTGACCCGCGCGACCGTTTCCGGGCTCAGGAACTGGTCGGGGTGGTAGTCGCGGCCCTCGTAGGCGATGAGGTCCTCCTGCATCGCCGTCGCGATCCGCCCCGGGTGCACCGAGGTCACGCGCAGGGACGGTTCGTCGGCGCGCAGCGAGTCGGCAAACGACCGTAGCGCGAACTTGCTGGCCGAGTACGACGCCAGCCCGGGCGAGGCGTTGATCCCGGAACCCGAGTTGATGAATACCACTTGACCCCCGGCACGGCGCAGCGCCGGCAACAACTCCAGGGTGAGCGCCACCGCGCCAATCAGGTTGACGGCCATGGTCGCTCGCCACTCGTCCACCGAGGTCTCTGACACTCGTCCCGGGTAGGCCACCCCGGCGTTGTGGATCAGCACGTCGAGCTCGACGATGGGTTCGACGGCTACGGCCATCGAGTCCGTGTCGGCGAGGTCGAGCGGCCAGGTGCTGGCGCCCAGGCGTTCTGCAACGGCGTCCAGCCGAGCCGAGGGGCGCCCGGAAAGCAGCAGGGTGTGGGTCGGGGCTAGGGCATCGGCGAGGGCGGAGCCAAGGCCGCCGGCGGCCCCGGTGATCATCGCGGTCGGCACCCCCGAACACTACCGACCCTGCGCCACGGACGGATACGCCGCATTATGGAGGCGATGGCCCATGATCCCAGCTTCGCGCCCACCCAGCTAGCGGCGCGCGCCGCGTACCTACTGCGCGGCAATGACCTCGGCGCGATGACCACCGCGGCGCCGTTCCTGTACCCGCACATGTGGAGTTGGGACGCGGCTTTCGTGGCGATCGGACTGGCTCCGCTGTCGGTGGAGCGGGCGGTGATCGAACTCGACACGCTGCTCTCAGCACAGTGGAGCAACGGCATGATTCCGCACATCGTCTTTGCCAACGGTGTCGACGGGTATTTCCCCGGCCCGGCACGCTGGGCGTGCTCGACGCTCTCGGCCGATGCGCCGCGCTCCCACGAAACCTCGGGGATCATGCAACCGCCGGTGCACGCTATCGCGGTGCAACGCATTCTGGACCATGCCCGGACCCGCGGCCGTTCGACCCGTGCGGTCGCCGAGTCATTCCTCGACCGCCGTTGGGACGCGCTGATGCGCTGGCACCGCTGGCTGGCCGAGCGCCGAGACCAGCGCGGGATCGGACGGGTGACCATCTACCACGGCTGGGAGTCGGGGATGGACAACTCCCCGCGATGGGACAGTGCCTACGCCAATGTGATCCCCGGCGAGGTGCCGGAATATCAGCGCGAGGACAACAAGATCAACACCGACGCCACCCAGCGCCCCAGCGATCTGGAGTACGACCGCTACCTGTGGCTGGTCGAGGAGATGAAGGCGGCCCGCTACGACGATGAATTGCTGCCCAAGACGGTGAGCTTCGCGGTAGAGGATGTTTTCGTGTCCGCTATTTTCTCGGTCGCCTGCCAGGTACTGGCCGAGATCGGCGAGGACCACAAGCGGCCGCACGCCGATGTGAAGGAGCTGTACTCGTGGTCCGAGCGGTTCCGGGCGGGCGTTGTCGCGACGGGTGACCAACGCTCCGGCGCAGCAAAGGATTACGACGTTCGTGCCGACAGCTGGATCGCCACCGAGACCGTGGCGCAGTTCGCGCCGCTGCTGTGCGGTGGCTTGCCGCACGATCGGGAGCGGGTACTGCTGCGACTGCTGGAGGGGCCGCGGTTCTGCGGACACCCTGACCTCGCCTACGCACTCATCCCCTCGACATCGCCGGTGTCTCGGGACTTCCGTCCCCGCGAGTACTGGCGCGGGCCGGTATGGCCAGTGATGACCTGGCTGTTCTCCTGGTGTTTCGCCCGGCGCGGCTGGGCCGAGCGCTCGGCGATCCTGCGCCGGGAGGGTCTGCGGCAGGCCAGTGATGGAACCTTCGCCGAGTACTACGAGCCGTTCACCGGGGAACCGTTGGGCAGCATGCAGCAGTCTTGGACCGCGGCGGCGGTGCTGGACTGGCTGGGCTGACCGCTACTCGGCGATCCGGGCCAGGGGGGCCAGGCCTTTGGCCAGCGCCTCGAGTTCGTCTTCGCCGAGCTTGCTGAGCAGTGCCGCGAGGTGAGCCTGCCGGGAGGCCATCGCTTCCCGATGTTGTGCATGTCCCAGCGGGGTGATGTCCACCAGGACAGCTCTCAGATCTGACGGGTCCCGGGAACGTTTTACCAGCCCCAGCTTCTCGAGCCTACGGATCGCCACGGTGGTGGTGGGCGTGCGGACTCGTTCGCGAGCGGCCAGCTCGGTCATCCGAATCGGCCCCTGGTCGAGCAGGGTCAGCAGGATGGACAGCTGAGCCAGAGTCAGGTCTCCAGACGTGGAGGTCCGGCCGGTGTGGCGCAGTACGGACAGCACCTTGGACAGCACCCGCTGCAGTTCGCCCGCCAGCTCACCGACCTGCGGTTCCGTCTTCACCATAACTCGTCACTCTAACGTGTCGAACCTGCCGCGCAGAGTGCGCGACAGCAGGGTGCGACCCCGAACGTCAGTGTGCTCACACCGGCCGAGCCGATCCACGTCGCGTTCGGAGGTTCACCGGTGCGACCGGCCAGACGAGGATGCTGAACGATCAGCCCTCGATGAAGTCCTCGAGCTCAGCACGGGCGACATCGTCGGCCAGCTGCTGCGGCGGGCTCTTCATCAGGTAGGCCGAAGCGGCGACGACGGGGCCGCCGACGCCGCGGTCCTTCGCGATCTTCGCGGCACGGACCGCGTCGATGATGACGCCGGCCGAGTTGGGTGAGTCCCATACCTCGAGCTTGTACTCCAGGTTCAGTGGCACATCACCGAAGGCGCGGCCCTCCAGGCGGACATAGGCCCACTTGCGGTCGTCGAGCCAACCGACGTGATCGGACGGGCCGATGTGCACGTCCTTGGTGTTGAACTCGCGCTGAAGATTTGACGTGACCGCCTGGGTCTTGGAGATCTTCTTGGACTCCAGGCGCGAACGTTCGAGCATGTTGAGGAAGTCCATGTTGCCACCGACGTTGAGCTGCATGGTGCGATCGAGCTGCACGCCGCGATCCTCGAACAGCTTGGCCATCACTCGGTGGGTGATGGTGGCACCGACCTGGCTCTTGATATCGTCGCCGACGATCGGCACACCGGCGTCCTCAAACTTCTTGGCCCATAACGGATCTGAGGCGATGAAGACCGGTAGCGCGTTGACGAACGCCACTCCGGCGTCGATGGCGCATTGGGCGTAGAACTTGTCGGCCTCTTCGGAACCCACCGGCAGGTAGGAGACCAGCACATCTACCCGGGCGTCCTTGAGGGCTTTGACGACGTCGGCGGGTTTCGCGTCGGAGATCTCGATCGTTTCGGCGTAGTACTTGCCGACACCGTCCAGCGTCGGCCCGCGTTGCACGACGACGTCGGTCGGCGGGACGTCGGCGATCTTGATGGTGTTGTTCTCCGAGGCGAAGATGGCCTCGGACAGGTCGAAGCCGACTTTCTTGGCGTCCACGTCGAACGCGGCGACGAACTTCACGTCGCGCACGTGATACCCGCCGAGCTTGACGTGCATCAGGCCGGGAACATTGGCGTTCTCGTCGGCGTCCTTGTAGTACTGCACGCCCTGCACGAGCGAGGACGCGCAGTTGCCCACGCCGACGATCGCGACCCGGACGTCATTGCTTGCGGTCATGACGTTGTCTCCTCTTTGTCCCACTCCGACTTGCCGTGTAATTCGGAAGTGCTGCCGGTGCTGGTCACCGATGCATTGGTTGATGTGTTCACGTTTGTTCTGCACGTTCCTGCGCCGACTTTTCTGCCGCGATCAGCTCGTTGAGCCATTTGACCTCCCGCTCGCTGGACTCCAGCCCGAGCTGGTGGAGCTGACGGGTGTAGCGATCGAATGAGTTACTTGCCCGGGCGACTGCTTCGCGCAGGCCCTCCCGGCGCTCCTCAACCTGACGACGGCGCCCCTCCAGGATCCGCATTCGCGCCTCGGCGGGCGTGTGGTTGAAGAACGCGAGGTGAACCCCGAATCCGTCGTCGGAGAAATTCTGCGGCCCGGTGTCGGCGACCAGTTCGGTGAAGCGCTGCTTACCGGCGTCGGTGAGCTGGTAAACCCGGCGGGCGCGGCGGACCTTGACGGTGCCCTCCGGGGCGGCGTCTTCGACGATCAGCCCTTCGGCCTGCATGCGCCGCAAGGCCGGATACAGCGAGCCATAGGAAAAGGCGCGAAAGGCACCGAGCAGGCCCGTGAGCCTTTTCCGCAGCTCATAGCCGTGCATTGGCGACTCAAGAAGGAGACCCAGAACAGCCAACTCCAGCATGCGGGCCACCTCCTCGCGTAACCTGGCCGACGCTACGACGGCTCAACACGTCGCACAACTGTATCGCGCCGATATATTTAATGCTACATCGGCCCCACGCGTTGCGGATCTGGTCGGTCAATCGGTCGGGTTACGGCTCGAGATCGTCGGCGCCAATAGCGTTGCACAGGTCCTGCCGGGGAGCCGCCTAGCACGTCGCGCCTCGCTGGTAGCCGCGCCGACGTACTCTGGTCCTCGTGCGACTCCAGCGACAGGTGGTGGACTACGCCTTACGGCGGCGGTCTCTGCTGGCCGAAGTCTATTCGGGACGGACTGGCGTTTCCGAGGTCTGCGACGCCAACCCGTACTTGTTGCGGGCGGCGAAGTTCCACGGAAAGCCCAGCTCGGTAACCTGCCCGATCTGTCGCAAGGAGCAGCTGACATTGGTGTCGTGGGTGTTCGGCGACCACCTCGGCGCGGCATCGGGGTCTGCGCGCACCGCTGAGGAACTGGTCATGTTGTCGACCCGTCACGACGAATTCTCGGTACATGTGGTGGAGGTATGCCGCACATGCAGTTGGAACCACCTGGTCAAGTCGTACAAGCTCGGGGCGGTGCCTCCCCCGAAGGGCTCGCCCGGACGCCAAGACACTCGTACGAGGCGCGGTCGGGCGCGCACGGCCAGTGAATAGCGAGGGGCGTCACGGTCGATCAGCCGAGGATGCCCCGGAGGGCCAGATGACTGACGACGTGAGCCCACGTCCTGCGCACCGAGCCGGCGGTCCATCGCAGCGAAGCGGTGAGGGCGGCGCTCACCGGGCATCCTCGCAGGACCCGGCGCCCCGCGTGGGCGAGGACGCTCCCGATGACCGGCTGACCGCCGTCATACCCCCGGTGCGGGAGGAACCGCCCGTGCACCTGCGTGACCCAATCGATGCGGTGAAGCGGGCGCTCGACGGTGCCCCACCCGAGCAGCCACCGCCGCCGGGCCGCCCGCCCGGTGGAGGCGGTCCCTCCGACGGACCCCCGAATCCGGGTCCGCAGATTAACTGGACCTGGGTGCGTCGCGGTCTGTACGCCGCCGTGGTGGTACTGATCGTGCTGCCGATACTCACTTTCGGCATGGCCTACATGATCGTCGATGTCCCCAAACCGGGCGACATCCGGACCGCGCAAGTATCGACCATCCTGGCCAGCGATGGCTCCGAAATATCGAAAATCGTTCCACCTGAAGGCAACCGGATCGATGTTGACATCGACCAGATCCCGTTGCACGTGCGCGACGCGGTAATGGCCGCCGAGGATCGGGACTTCTACTCGAACCCTGGTTTCTCGTTCACCGGGTTCATGCGCGCGGCCAGGAACAACCTCTTCGGCGGGGATCTCCAGGGCGGATCGACGATCACCCAGCAGTACGTCAAGAACGCGTTGGTGGGCGATGCCCGTTCCGGCATCGGCGGGCTTATTCGCAAGGCCAAAGAGTTGGTGATCTCGACGAAGATGTCCGGCGAATGGTCCAAGGACCAGGTGCTGCAGTCCTATCTGAACATCATCTACTTCGGCCGCAGCGCCTACGGGGTGGCGGCCGCGTCCCAGGCCTACTTCGCCAAGCCTGTGGAACAGCTCGATGTCGCCGAGGGCGCGTTGCTCGCGGCGCTCATCCAACGGCCGTCAGTACTCGATCCAGCCGTAGATCCGGACGCCTCGGCGGCACGGTGGAACTGGGTGCTGGACGGGATGGTGGAGATCGGGGCTTTGTCGCCGGCCGACCGCGCTGCGCAGGTGTTCCCGCCGACGGTACCGCCGGACCTGGCAAGCATGCAGAATCAGACCACCGGTCCGGACGGCCTGATCGAGCGGCAGGTGATTAACGAACTGCTCGAGATCTTCAACATCAACGAGCAGACGCTGAACACCGAGGGCCTACAGATCACCACCACGATCAATGCGCAGGCGCAGTCCGCCGCGCAGGACGCGGTCGAGCAGTACCTCGACGGCCAGGACCCCGAAATGCGTGCAGCGGTGGTGTCGATCGACCCGAGAACCGGCGGGGTAGAGGCGTACTACGGCGGGTCGGACGCGGCCGGTTTCGACTTCGCGCAGGCCGGGCTACCCACCGGATCGGCGTTCAAGGTTTTCGCGTTGATCGCGGCCCTGGAACAGGGCATGGGTCTGGGCTACCAGGTGGATAGCTCACCGCTCACCGTCAACGGCATCGAGATCTCGAATGTCGGCGGCGACGGCTGCGGTACCTGCAACATCGCTGAGGCGTTGAAGAAGTCGTTGAACACGAGCTACTACCGATTGATGCTGAAACTCGACAACGGCCCGCAGGACGTCGCAGATGCCGCGCACCGGGCCGGCATCGCCGAGAGCTTCCCGGGTGTCGACCACACGCTGTCCGAGGACGGCCAGGGTGGTCCGCCGAACAATGGAGTCGTACTGGGCCAGTACCAAACCCGGGTGCTGGACATGGCCTCGGCGTATGCCACGATCGCCGCGTCGGGGATGTACCACCGGCCGCACTTCGTGCAGAAGGTCGTCAACGCCGAGGGCGACGTGATCTTCGATATCGGCCAGGAGGACAACACCGGTGAGCAACGCATCGACAAGGCGGTGGCCGACAACGTCACCGCTGCGATGCAGCCGATTGCCGGGTACTCCAATGGGCACAATCTCGCCGGCGGACGTCCCTCGGCCGCCAAGACCGGCACTAACCAACTGGGCGATACCGGCGCCAACCGGGACGCGTGGATGGTTGGCTTCACTCCGTCGCTATCGACAGCGGTGTGGGTGGGCACTACCGACGGCACCAAACCGCTTGTCAACCAATGGGGTTCGCCGATATACGGGGCCGGGCTGCCGTCCGACATCTGGAAGGCCACGATGGACGGCGCCCTCGACGGGACCGATATCGAGTCGTTCCCCAAACCCGAGAAGATCGGTGGCTACGCCGGTGTGCCCCAGGCACCTCCGCCGACGTCAACATCGCCTCCGCCGCCCGCCGATGCGCCGCCTGTCTCGGAGACGGTAATTCAGCCGACGCTGGAGATCGCCCCGGGCATCACCATCCCGTGGGGACCCCCAACCACCGTGCCGGTGGGACCGCCGCCACCCGCCGGCGCACCTGCGGGCCCCGAGGGCGTACCTGGCCCGCCGCCCCCGCCCGAAGGACCGCCGCCGGAAGGACCGCCGCCCGGAGTGCCGCCGCCGGGAGCGCCGCCGCCGGGTCCTGTTCCGCCCCCGTGACGGAACCAGACCAGGTGTTGCCGGTCGATCCGGCCATCGCTGAATCGCCTGCGCCGCTGGCCGATGACTTGCGTAGCCTTGACGACCGCGATACGCCCAGCCGAACCGACACGGTCGGCGCCGCATTGTCGGGAACCATTGGTGGACCCGTCGGTCGTCACGCGTTGATCGGTCGGGCCCGGTTCCTGACACCGCTGCGCGCCATGCTGCTTATCGCGCTGGTTTTCCTGGCGCTCGGTTATTCGACGAAGGCGGCATGTCTGCAGACCACCGGGAGCGGCGCGGCGGATCAGCGGGTGGGCAATTGGGAAAATCAGCGCGCCTACTTCCAATTGTGCTACTCGGATACGGTGCCGCTGTACACCGCGGAATTGTTGGACCTGGGCAGGTTTCCCTACAAGTCCAGCTGGGTCGAGACCGACGGGGAGGGTAGGCCACGTATTCAGTACGACGGCAGCCCGGCGGTGCGCCACATGGAGTATCCGGTCTTGACGGGCATCTACCAGTACCTGTCCATGTCGCTGGCGAAGACCTACACTGCGTTCACCAAGCTGGTGTCGGTGCCAATCGTGGCCGAGGTCGTGATGTTCTTCAACATCGCCGCATTCGGTCTGGCGTTGGCGTGGCTGACGACGTTATGGGCGACGGCGATGCTGGCCGGCCCGCGACGCATCTGGGATGCCGCGTTGGTGGCGGCATCGCCGATCGTGATCTTCCAGATCTTCACCAACTTCGATGCGCTGGCAACGGCTTTCGCGGCGGGCGCGTTGCTGGCCTGGGCCCGCCGAAGACCGGTACTGGCCGGGACCCTCATCGGGCTGGGGGTGGCGGCCAAGCTCTATCCACTGTTGTTGCTGATCCCGTTGGCCCTGTTGGCGGTGCGGACGGGGCGGCACCGCGAGGTGGGCCGGACCGCGGTGGCCGCGGCGGCAGCCTGGTTGGTGGTGAATCTGCCGGTGATGGTTCTGTTTCCGCGGGGCTGGTCGGAATTTTTCCGGCTCAACACCCGCCGCGGTGAGGACATGGACTCGATCTACAACGTGGTGAAGTCGTTCACCGGATGGCAAGGGTTCGACCCCGAACTGGGTTTCTGGGAGCCCCCATTCGTCCTGAACATGTTCAGCGCGGCGCTGTTCGTCGCGTGTTGCATCGCCATCGGGTCGGTCGTGCTGACGGCGCCTCGGCGGCCGCGGGTGACGCAGGTGGCTTTCTTGGTGGTAGCGGCGTTCCTGCTGACCAACAAGGTGTGGAGCCCACAGTTCTCGCTGTGGCTGGTCCCGTTGGCGGTCTTGGCGCTGCCGCACCGGCGAATCCTGCTGGCCTGGATGACCATCGACATGCTGGTGTGGGTTCCACGGATGCTGTATCTGTTCGGCGAAGAGAAGATGGGGCTGCCGGAACAGTGGTTCACCGCGACCGTACTGCTGCGGGACATCGCGGTGATCACACTGTGCGCACTGGTGATACGCCAGGTCTACCGACCCGACCTGGACCTGGTACGACGCGACGGTGTCGACGACCCCGCGGGCGGGGTGTTCGCCCACGCGCCCGATGCCCCCCCGGACTGGTTGCCCGACTGGCTGCGGCCGCGCCCCGGGCCCCCGGTGAAGGCGGCGCGCGGGCGCGCCACGGCGGTCGTCCACCGCGCTCAAGCCCGCTCCGAGGAGCGGGATTTCCCAGATCAGCGCGGGTTCCTGTAGCCTGGCCCGGTTGCCGACGCAGGCGACCCTCCTGCCGCGGATAGTCCGTGGCCGCACACGACCATAGGAGGTGATGGGTTTCTCATGCGTCCATACGAAATCATGGTCATCCTCGACCCCACTCTCGACGAGCGCACCGTGGCTCCGTCGCTTGAGACGTTCCTCAACGTAATCCGCAACGATGGCGGCAGCGTCGACAAAGTCGACATCTGGGGCCGGCGCCGGCTGGCCTATGAGATCGCCAAGCATGCCGAGGGCATCTATGCCATCGTCGACGTCAAGGCGGAGCCGGCGACGGTGTCCGAGCTTGACCGTCAGCTCAATCTGAACGAGTCCGTGCTGCGGACCAAGGTGATGCGTACTGACAAGCACTAGTCCAGACAGTCTGATCGCGTCGCTCGACCTTTGGCCGTCGGACCATTGCCATAGGCTCGGCCGCGACGGCTGTTTGACACCGGCAGAGCTGATAACACATCCAGGAGGACTTCGTGGCTGGTGAAACCATCATCACGGTCATCGGAAACTTGACCGCCGACCCCGAACTGCGGTTCACCCCTTCGGGGGCGGCCGTCGCCAATTTCACGGTCGCGTCGACGCCCCGAATGTTCGACCGTCAGACCAACGAGTGGAAGGACGGCGAAGCGCTGTTCCTGCGCTGCAGCATTTGGCGGGAGGCGGCCGAGAACGTGGCCGAGAGTTTGGTCCGCGGATCGCGGGTCATCGTCAGCGGCCGGCTCAAGCAGCGTTCCTTCGAAACCCGTGAGGGAGAGAAGCGCACCGTCGTCGAACTCGATGTCGACGAGATCGGCCCGTCGCTGAAGTACGCGACGGCCAAGGTCAACAGGATCAGCCGCAGCGGCGGTGGCGGCGGATTCGGCGGGGGTGGTGGCGCTGGCGCCAGCTCCCGGCCTGCCGAACAGCCCAAAGAAGACCCGTGGGGCAGCGCGCCCGCATCAGGTTCGTTCGGCGGGGCCGACGACGAACCACCCTTCTGATCGATCCAACCCATCAGCGATTTGTAGAAAGAGATAGACATGGCCAAGGCCACCAAGCGCCGTCCGGCGCCCGAGAAGCCGATCAAGACCCGCAAGTGCGTGTTCTGCTCGAAGAAGGGCAAGGGGATGCTCATCGACTACAAGGACACCCAACTGCTGCGCACCTACATCAGCGAGCGCGGAAAAATTCGGGCCCGCCGGGTGACCGGAAACTGCGTCCAGCATCAGCGCGATATCGCGATCGCGGTGAAGAACGCCCGCGAGGTCGCGTTGCTGCCGTTCAGCTCGGCGACGCGGTAAGCAGCGAGAAGCTCAGACAGGACGAAAACATGAAACTGATTCTGACTACCGAGGTCGAACACCTCGGTTCGGCCGGTGATGCGGTCGAGGTCAAGGATGGCTACGGCCGCAACTACTTGCTGCCGCGCGGGTTCGCCATTGTGGCCACCCGCGGCGCGCAGCGCCAGGCCGATGAGATCCGTCGGTCCCAGGAGCTCAAGAGTGTCAAGAGCCTCGAGCACGCCAATGAGCTGAAGGCGGCCATCGAGGGTCTCGACACGGTCGAATTGTCCGTCAAGGCAGCCGGAGACTCGGGCAAGCTGTTCGGTTCGGTGACCGCCGCAGACGTCGTGGCGGCCATCAAGAAGGCCGGCGGGCCCAATCTCGACAAGCGGACCGTCAGCCTGCCCAAGGCGCATATCAAAGCGGTCGGCACCTACCCTGTCGCCGTTTCTTTGCACTCCGACGTCGACGCTTCGGTATCGCTGAACGTGGTTGCGGGTTAGCGGAGCCCCGCAGCACCGATCCGGAAACGGTCGGGCGAGGAGCCAGCACGGTCTTCGCCCGACCGTCGCCGTTTTGGCGAACTTTTCAGCGCAAATTGACCACAGCGATCCGCACCGACTGTTAACCTGCCCGGCGCTTCGGCGAAACGCAACACGCCAGAAACGGAAACCGGGACGACACGCCGACGAATTTCTCATCCACAGATTTTCCCACGGTTTATGGCGCGTTGATCTGCGTAAACACGGATTCCGAAGGTGTTGTTCCACAGGTTTTCCCCAGCGTCCCAACATGGCCCACCTGATCTATCCACACCCCATCCACACATCGACCAACAGGGCTGCTTGATTCCCTCCCAGCAACGTCTAGCGTGAGCCGTCGCGGGAAAGTTCGGATCTTGAGCGCGGGCCGTGTCGGGGCCCGGAGTTAGAGTCGCAGCGTGCCGTATATCGAATGTAAGTTCGACCGGGTGGTGGAGGGGTGGACGCTGCGTGGCAGTTGTAGATGACCTGGGGCGAGCCGGTGGTTCGTCGGAACAGAGCGCACCCCCGAGCGAGGACTTCGGTCGCCAGCCCCCCCAGGATCCCGCCGCCGAGCAGGCGGTGCTGGGCGGCATGCTGCTGAGCAAGGACGCGATCGCCGACGTGCTCGAGAGATTGCGCCCAGGCGACTTCTATCGCCCGGCGAATCAGCACGTATACGACGCCGTGCTGGACCTCTACGGTCGCGGCGAACCCGCTGACGCCGTCACAGTGGCCGCTGAATTGGACCGCCGCGGGCTGCTGCGCCGGGTCGGTGGGGCGCCCTATCTGCACACCCTGATCTCGACGGTGCCGACCGCGGCGAACGCGGGCTACTACGCCGGCATCGTCTCGGAGAAGGCGCTGCTGCGCCGCCTGGTCGAAGCGGGCACCCGGGTGGTCCAGTACGGCTACGCGGGTGCCGAGGGAGCCGACGTCAACGAGGTCGTCGACCGTGCGCAGGCGGAGATCTACGACGTCACCGAACGCCGGACGTCCGAAGATTTCGTCGCCCTGGAAGAGCTCCTGCAGCCCACCATGGACGAGATCGACGCGATCGCATCGCAGGGTGGCATCGCGCGGGGCGTGCCCACCGGGTTCGTCGAGCTCGATGAACTGACCAACGGCCTTCACCCGGGACAGATGATTGTCATCGCGGCCAGGCCCGGTATGGGCAAGTCGACACTGGGACTGGATTTCATGCGGTCCTGCTCGATCAAGAATCACCAGTCGAGTGTCGTGTTCTCCTTGGAGATGAGTAAGTCAGAAATCGTCATGCGTCTGCTGTCGGCGGAGGCCAAGATCAAGCTCGCCGACATGCGAGCAGGTCGTATGACCGACGATGACTGGACACGGTTGGCCCGCCGTATGAGTGAAATCAGTGAAGCACCCTTGTATATCGATGATTCGCCGAACCTGACCATGATGGAGATCCGCGCCAAGGCGCGGCGCCTGTCGCAGAAGGGCGATCTCCGGCTGATTGTCGTTGACTATCTGCAGCTGATGACCTCGGGGAAAAAGGTAGAATCCAGGCAGCAGGAAGTTTCCGAATTCTCCCGCCAGCTCAAGCTTTTGGCGAAAGAGTTGGAGGTCCCGGTGGTGGCGATGAGCCAGCTCAACCGTGGCCCAGAGCAGCGGAACGACAAGAAGCCGATGCTGGCCGACCTTCGTGAGTCGGGAGCCATAGAACAGGATGCGGACATGGTCATCCTGTTGCACCGGCCCGACGCATTCGAGCGCGATGATCCCCGAGGAGGCGAAGCCGACCTGATCGTGGCTAAGCATCGCAATGGCCCGACGAAGACGATCACGGTTGCGCACCAGCTGCATTTGTCGCGGTTCGCCAATATGGCCAAGTAGATACAGACGATGATGTAGGTTCTCACGGATCGTGGCGGAATCTCCCGAGTGATGACGGAGTCATGGCGGATCCGCCAATAGCGTTGATTTACAGACGTTTAAGCGCTCCTGCGGCCGCTACGCGCTGATTCGGTAGCGTGATGAGCGCTAGG
>JAHZJB010000074.1 GCA_022601135.1 Actinomycetes bacterium
AGTTCCATCCGGAGTTGCGACGTAGTGCTCGTCTGCTGCCGAAGCAGCTGATCACGCCCCGCACGGTGCCGTTCATACGCTTGGCCAGCCGACTGCTGAGGCGGCACGACCCCGACGACGCCCAGGCGCCCGAGGTGCTCACCCTCCCCTCGGGGGTCGGGGTTCGGTTGCACCGCCCCGCGGGCTCAGCTGCGCCTGGACCGGCACTGCTGTGGCTCCACGGCGGCGGTTACGTTGTCGGCGATGCCGCCCAGGACGACGAGTTGTGCCGCAGATTCGCCAGCGAGTTGGGCGCCACGATCGCGTCGGTGAACTATCGACTGGCACCCGAGCATCCGTACCCGGCTCCTGTCGAAGACTGCTACGCGGCGCTGGAGTGGCTGAGCGGGTTGCCGTCCGTCGACCCCGCCCGAGTGGCGATCGGCGGGGCCAGCGCCGGCGGAGGGTTGGCTGCCGCGCTGGCGCTGATCACCCGTGATCGCGGCGAGATCGCACTGTCTGCACAGCTTCTCGTTTATCCCATGCTCGATGACCGCACCGTGCTACGCAACGATATCGATGATGCCGGGCACCGACTGTGGAACCAGTCGAGCAACAAGTTCGGCTGGCGCGCCTACCTCGGCGCCGCCGATCCGAATGTTGCCGTCCCGGCACGCCGCGACGATCTCGCCGGGCTGCCGCCGGCGTGGATCGGTGTCGGGACCCTGGATCTTTTTCACGACGAGGACCTCGCCTACGCCGAACGGCTGCGAGCCGCTGACGTTCCATGCGAAGTGATGGTGGTCTCGGGCGCCTTCCACGGTTTCGACGGAATCATGCCGAAAGCTTTTGTGTCACAGTCGTTCTTTGCCAGCCAGTGTGCGATGTTGAATAGTGCGTTCAACCCTGGCGGAAGCAGCTGAGTAACGATCCGCCGAGAACCGTCATCTCCCTGAGCTGACCACCAGGTGGCCGAGGGACGGATCGCAGGTCGGCTTGCCCAGGAAGAATCCCTGGGCGTAGTCGAATCCCAACCCTTGGACAAGGTCCAGTTGCCGGGCCGTTTCAATCCCCTCGGCAAGAACTTGGGTGCCCATGGCATCAGTCAGTTGTCTAATCCCAAGTAGAAAATGCTCGGTATGGTCGGCTTCTCTTGAATCTTCGGCGAGGCTGACGATCAAGCTGCGGTCGATCTTGACGAGGTCGATCGGCAGAGTTCGCAGGTTGTTCAACCCCGCATAGCCAGCCCCGAAATCGTCGAGCGCGATCTGGATTCCTTCACGACGGAGTTCGGTCAGGGTATTCATGATCTGGCTGCTCTCCGGAATTTCCACGCTCTCCGTGAGCTCCACGATGATGGACCGAGGGTCGCGGCCGGCAGCGCTGACCGCCGCAAGGAGTTCGCCGGCAAACCCCGGGACGCAGAGGGTGAGTGCCGAACAGTTGACAGCCAGGTTGAGTCTGGGCTCCGCACCGATGCGGGTCATTGCGTCTTTTCCCACCCACATATCCAACTGGTGGATCAGCCCACTGACCTCGGCGGTGCCGATGAACTGGTGCGGCGGGATCAGACCTTTCTCGGGGTGTTGCCAACGAACCAGTGCTTCGTAGGCGTGCACGGTGTGGCTGTCTTGGCCGATCTTCCAGATCGGCTGGAAGTGAGTGACAAGTTGACCCGTGTGGATCGCTTCTCGCAACTCATCGGTCTTCTGGCTCAATCCCCCGCGCCCGGCGCGGCGGGTCGCATACATATTCTGATCGGCTCGGGCCATGAACTCTTCACAGTCCAGCTGCGAACCGTCGGCGACGGCGTACCCTACCGAGCACGAAGACTTGAGCGTCACTCCGGCGACTCTGAAGGGGTCGCGCAAACACGCGTCGAGCCGCCTGGCCAGGGCGTCGACGTCTAGCCGCGAGTAACCGGTCAAGAGCACTGCGAACTCGTCTCCGCCCACCCTTGCTATCCAGTCGATGCCCTCTTTCGTGTTCCGGGTCAAACGATCCGCCACAGCGCATAGGACCCGGTCGCCCACCTGATGGCCGAACACGTCATTGATTCGTTTGAAGTCATCGACATCGATGAACAACACCGCGCACATCGACGGCGATCCGTCGTCGGCGGGTCTGTCCAGCGCGGCCTGAACATAGTCAAGGAAAGTTCGCCGGTTCAAAATACCGGTGAGCGCGTCCCGCTCGGCCAAATCGGAGAGTTCCAGATTCTTCTCTTCCAAGCACCGTTGTGTCTCACGTTCGTGCGTGAGGTCGTTGACGTGTCCGAACAGAACAGTTTCACGGGCGAAGTCAACTCGGGCAATGTCCCATTGAACCGGGATCGATCTGCCGTCGGCAGCTAGAAGAGCCGTCTCGAAAGAAGCATTCTGTTCATCGCCTGAAAATAGTTGCTCCAAGATTTTGGAGTCCATAGAAACCCGACTCGGCTCGGAAACCGTGGCGACCGATTCACCGCCGGTGATAGCTTGCGCGGGTTTGCCCAGCAGTGCGGAGAATGCCCGATTGACGTCCAAGAAATTACCGGCCCGGTCCAGGAGAGCAATCCCCACCGGAGAAAAATCGAATCCCAGCCGGTACAGACGTTCGCTCCTGTCAACGGCAATAGCGGCCTCGCGCAACCGCTCCTGGTCCAGTTGATCTGTTCGGCCCGCGAGGATCAACATCACCGCCCCGACGGCAATCGTCGACATCGATAGCCCCAACTGCTGACCCAAAGCCGCGTTCCCGGAAATAACATCCACAATCGTCCGAGCAAGCACCGAGACAATCGCCACCACGATTAAGAGCGTCGGCGTCCAGACCCGGGCGATCCGCCCGCCCGCCAGCGGCGACGCAAACAGCTTGGCCCAACCCCGGTCGGTAGCCACCACCAGCAGAGCCACCCCGAGCAACAGATGCAGCACCGACGTGTTGAGCGCCATCCTGGTCGCGACCCCAACAACGTGCCCTGACATCGCCGGCACCTGCAACGCGTAACCCAGAATGGCGACGGTCGCCACCGCGACGACCACCACAGCAAGCGCCTGCCGAACACCCGGGGCCTTGCGCAAGGTCAACAACATTCCTGCGGTGCCCATCACGACCATGTCAACCGCGGTATTGGCACCCATCCGACCGGGAAACGCCGTCGCCACGGTATTCAAGCGCTCATGGGCCAACAACTCGTCAAGACCCGACCACGACGAACCCAGAACGTACTCGAGGACCGTGACCACACCGATCAACAGGACCACCGCGGCGGTCGAACCTGGCACCCACCGGTTCCAGCCCCGAGCCACGCCGACGACCACGATTCCGGTCAAAGCGATCCCCACCGCCGTATTGGCCTTCATCGTGACCTGGCCGGGAATCAGCGATGCGACCGACGGTTGATCCAGCCACCAGCCCACCACCAACACCACGACCCCGACGCCGAAAGCCAACCACCCGACCACTTGCGCCAGGAATGTCATCCGGCCAGAAATCACCGACCGGTTTGATCCCAAATCGGCCCACTGCGGAACGGCGACCGCCATTTAGGTGACGATACTTATCGCAGCAAAAAACGACGGGATAATTCGAAATCCGACCATCTGCGGCACGGCCCGTGACCCGCGGGCCGCAGCGGTTCGAAACAGCAGCGGTTCAAAACAGCGGCGGTTCAAAACAGCAGGCCGCTGAACCGCCAATCCAAGACATCGCGATCCTCTTGCGAATCCGACCCACCCGCGACGTAGACCCTCGAATTGAGCCGCACGACGCCGCCGCGCCCGGCTGGCAATTCTTCGGCACCGACAATTCTGAGTTCGCTGTACAGCGTGTCATTCTCGTGCACCGGGCCGGTGTGGTCGCACGACTCCCAGGCCAGGACCGTGACGAGATTGGGCAACAGACGGGTGGCCTGCGCCAGCGCGAGCCCGATGGTGTGCCCACCGTAGACCAGCCTCTTCCCTGCAACCCTTGAATCATGATGGGTGGCAGCGATGTTCAACGAGAGTCGGGCGAGCTCCGGCGCGCTGCTCACCACGTCGGCCGAGCTTCGGGCCGCGCTGCCGGTCAGCCCGAGATCGAAATGGGGTCCGGGCACTCGGGCGCGGAACGCCGTGGCATCCCAGTCGGCGGTGGGCTCGGCGGTGGGCTCGGCTTCCACACCGATCTGCGAGAGATCGTCGCTGTGGCCGGTGTGCTGAGCGCCGGCGCTCAGCGGCAGCATCGCACATCGGTGAAAGTCCAGCACCAACTGACCCGCGCCGTCGATGGTGGTCACCCGCAGGGCGGCGAGCCCGGTGCGAGCACGGCCGGGTTTGTCGGAGTTCTGCTTGAGCCCGACCACCTCGGTGCGGGTGGACAGCCGGTCGCCGAGGACA
>JAHZJB010000008.1 GCA_022601135.1 Actinomycetes bacterium
ATTCGCCAGGCGAAAAGGGGACCTTTGCGTCTGCTCGCCGGTGGGGCGGGCATCACGACCATGAGTAGTCTGCCCGCAGGCGGGACGCGACGCCGTCGAACACTTCGCGGTCCAGGATCGCACCCTCCCGCCTGATGCCTTCTTCGGGTACGTCGAGAACTCGGTCGAGGCGCACCCAACTGACCCGCCCTTCGTAATCCCAACCGCCGCGGCCGATGCTGATCCAGTTCGGATCATCCCGGTGGTGATCCTGGCTGGACAGCATCAATCCGAGCAGCACGCGGTTGTCACGCCCCACGACCAGCACCGGGCGGTCCTTGCCCCTGCTGGGGTCGTCCTCGAAGACCACCCAGGTCCATACGACCTCGCCGGGATCCGCCCGGCCGTCCAGACTGGGCGAGTAGGTGACGCGGCGGGCGCGATGTGCCGTCGGCGCGTAAGTGCTCGACACCGGACGCCCGGCGGGCAATGCGGGGGCGGGGCTGTTAGCAGCCCCGGTGAGGGTGCCGAGGCCGATCTTGATGCCCTGCTGGATGCCGCGGTGCAGGGTCTCCGACAGCTGAAGCTGTCGCACGATCTTGGGAGCCTCGTTGAAGACCAGGTTCTCGGTGCCCTTGAGTAGGAAGCGCTGAAAGTTCTTCCAATTGGATGACGAAGACGTCATAGCCGCCAAGCATAGGCGCACGCCGCGACGCTCGATTGTGTCGCGGGGGCTTGCGCTCGATACTCTTGATCGGCCTGCCTCGGTTGATTGCATGCCGACTCGACCCCGCTCACCAGGAGATTCCCATCAGCACCTTCGCCGACAAGACCTTCACTGCGCCGGCGCAGATACGGAACTTCTGCATCATCGCCCACATCGACCATGGGAAGTCGACGCTGGCCGACCGGATGCTGGGTATCACCGGTGTGGTCGCGGACCGCGACATGCGAGCCCAGTACCTGGACCGGATGGACATCGAACGGGAGCGCGGCATCACCATCAAGGCCCAGAACGTGCGGCTGCCCTGGACGGTGACGGAGGGAAGCGGCGAGCAGGACTTCGTCTTGCACCTGATCGACACGCCCGGCCACGTCGACTTCACCTACGAGGTGTCGCGCGCGCTCGAGGCGTGCGAGGGTGCGGTACTGCTGGTCGACGCCGCCCAGGGAATCGAGGCGCAGACGTTGGCCAACCTGTACCTGGCGCTGGACCGCGACCTGACGATCATCCCGGTGCTCAACAAGATCGATCTGCCGGCTGCCGATCCGGACCGCTATGCCGGTGAGATCGCGCACATCATCGGTTGCGAGCCCGACGACGTGCTGCGGGTTTCCGGAAAGACCGGCGAGGGAGTCCGCGAATTGCTCGACGCGGTGGTCCGGTTGGTTCCCCCGCCGGTCGGCGATGCCGCTGCACCGGCACGGGCGATGATTTTCGACTCCGTCTATGACATCTACCGCGGCGTTGTGACCTACATCCGGGTGGTGGACGGCAAGCTGACCCCGCGCGAGAAGATCAAAATGATGTCGACCGGCACCACCCACGAGTTGCTCGAAGTAGGAATCGTCTCGCCGGAGCCCAAGGCCACCGAAGGCCTCGGAGTCGGCGAGGTGGGCTATCTCATCACCGGGGTGAAAGACGTACGGCAATCCAAGGTCGGCGACACCGTCACCTCAGCGCGGCACGGGGCCGACGAGGCGCTGACCGGCTACCGCGAGCCCAAGCCGATGGTCTATTCGGGCCTTTACCCGGTCGATGGTTCAGACTACCCGAACCTCCGCGATGCGCTGGAACGGCTTCAGCTCAATGACGCGGCGCTGACCTGGGAACCCGAGACGTCCGTGGCGCTCGGGTTCGGGTTCCGCTGCGGTTTTCTGGGTCTGCTGCACATGGAAATCACCCGGGAGCGCCTGGAACGCGAGTTCGATCTCGACCTGATCTCCACCTCGCCCAACGTCGTCTATCGGGTAATGCCGGATGGCGGGGCTGAAGGTTCCCACCGTATGGTGACCAATCCGGCCGACTGGCCGGACGGCAAGATCGGCGCGGTGTTTGAACCGGTGGTCAAGACGACGATCATCGCGCCCAGCGAGTTCATTGGCACGATCATGGAACTGTGCCAGGCGCGCCGCGGCGAACTGGGCGGGATGGATTACCTGTCGCCTGAACGGGTCGAACTGCGCTACACGATGCCGCTCGGCGAGATCATCTTCGACTTCTTCGACTCGCTGAAATCGCGAACCCGCGGCTACGCCAGTCTGGACTACGAGGAGGCAGGCGAGCAGCAGGCCGAGCTCGTCAAGGTCGACATCCTGCTGCAGGGTGAGCCTGTGGACGCCTTCAGCGCCATCGTCCACAAGGACTCCGCGGCCGCCTACGGCAACAAGATGACCGCCAAGCTCAAAGAACTCATCCCTCGTCAGCAGTTCGAGGTGCCGGTGCAGGCGGCCATCGGTTCGAGAATAATTGCGCGCGAAAACATCCGGGCGATCCGCAAAGATGTGATCTCCAAATGCTACGGCGGTGACATCACCCGCAAGCGCAAGCTGCTGGAGAAACAGAAAGAGGGCAAGAAGCGGATGAAGACCATCGGCCGGGTCGAGGTTCCGCAGGAGGCGTTCGTCGCGGCGCTGTCCACCGAGGCGAGTTCGGACCGGGCGAGCAAGAAGTAGCGCGAAGCAGGAAACCCGTTCCGCTGCCGGGTCCCTCCGTGACGTGCTAAGGATGTTACAGATGTGACACCGTCGACCGGAGAGGCGAGATGCCAGGCGGGATGCCGGGGAAGCCGTTGGCGGCCATCGCCGCCGCGGTCGGCGTGCTTGCGGGCTGCACCGGCGTGCCTGTCGGCGAGCGACCCGTCGTCCGCATCGTCGAGGTTGCCCAACCTTCGGTGGCGATCCCCCTCGCCCAGTTCCTTCCCAGCCCGCGGGAACTGTCGGTGACCCTGGCCACCGGACCCGACGGCTTCATGGGGCAAGTCGTCGAGGGGGACGACGACGTGCTGCTGCGCAGCGTCGGCGACGCTGCGGTGACGCCGGTCGACTGCGTCAGCGCCGCCTACCGGCTGCAGAAGGCCGTCTATGACACCGGCCCGGTCCGGTCAGTGGCCACCAGTTCCTGGGCGGGGGGCGACTTCGAGGGTCCGCCGGTGTCGGGTTTCTTCGGGGTGGTGCAGATGGCGAGCGCCGCCGACGCGCGTGATTTCTTCGCCACGATCACCGACAAGTGGCGACGCTGCAACGGTCAAACCGTGGCCCTGGTGCAACCCGGGCAGGGAGCCGACGAGTTGAGCCGGATCGTTGACGTCCAGTTCGACGACCAGACGGTGTCGGCGAGTGTCCTGCACGCTTCGGCCGGCGCCGCTGCCGTCGGCGTATCTCGGGCTCTCGGCCTGGCGGGGGACTGCATCGTCGATGTGGAGATCGCCGATCCCCGGGCCCCGGGCGACCCCCGTCCGGCTACCGGCGTCGCCGAACTGATACTCGACAAGATTTCCGCAGGGCGCTGAGGGAGGGACGATGCCAGGGAGAATGCTGAGGTGGACGGGCCGGTGAGACGTAACCCCACGATCGGCCGCGCCGGTACGGTCGGCGCGGCGATCGCGGCAACGCTGGTGGTTTCGGCCTGCGTCAACACGGTGGAGGGCACGGCGACCCGACAGCTCGCGGGCCAGGATCTCAACTCGGCTGACGTGCCACCTCTCGATGAAGCCGACCTGGACGACGTCTTGCTGACCATCGGCGAGCTCAACGACATTGTTGGGTCGACCCGCATGCGGGTCACGCTCGAGGTCGACGAGATGAGCGACCACTCGGGGGACGTCTCGGATCTGGACTGTCTCGGCGCGATCTACGGAGCCGAGGAAATGGTGTATGCCGGCTCGGGCTGGACGGCGGTTCGCGATCAAGTGGCACGCGAACCCGACGATGACAACGATCACTGGGTCGAGCAGGCAGCGGTGCTGTATCCGTCCGCTGCGGACGCCCGGGAATTCTTCGACAGCTCATCGGCCGCGTGGCAGGACTGCGCCTACGGCACGACTACGGTGGGCGACGGCGACTATGAGTGGGAGCTCGAGGGCGTCGACGTCAGCGACACGATGATCACCCAGTCGGCCACCCAGGAGGGCGCTGAGGGCTGGGCGTGCCAGCACGCGTTGTCGTTGGTGTCGAACCTGACAGTGGAGGCGTGGGCCTGTAGTTACAGCATCTCTGACGAGGCTGAGCAGATCGCGAGCGCGATGATCGAGAACGCGGCCGGGAGGTAGCCCCTCACATCGGTGCGTTGGCGGGCTGGAAATTGCCGGAATTGTCCGCCTCCTCCTCGGCGCGGATCACGTGCACCACAGCATTGATCAGCGCCAGATGGGTGAACGCCTGCGGGAAGTTGCCCAGATGCCGTCCGGTCCGTGGTTCGATCTCCTCGGCATAAAGGTGCAGCGGGCTCGCGAACGACAGCAGCCTCTCACACAGATGCTTGGCCCGGTGGAACTCGCCGATCTCTACCAGCGCCGACACCAGCCAGAACGAGCAGATCGTGAACGTGCCTTCCTCACCGGACAGGCCGTCGTCAGTCTCCTCGACCCGATAGCGCAGTACCAGTCCGTCCTCGGTCAGTTCCTCGGCGATAGCCAGGACGGTCGAACGAATCCGTGGATCGTCCGGGGGCAGGAATCGGGTCAGCACCGCCAGCAGCAGCGAGGCATCCAGCGCGTCGTCGCCGTAGCGCTGGGTGAGCACGCCGCGCGAGTCGACGCCGTGTTCGAGTATGTCGGCCTTGATCTCCTCGGCGATCGCGCGCCACTGCTGCGCGTAGGACCTCTCGCCATGCAATTCGGCCAGCTTCGCACCGCGGTCGAGCGCCACCCAGCACATGATCTTGCTCGAGGTGAAGTGCTGCGGCTCACCACGCACCTCCCAGATGCCACGGTCGGGTTCCCTCCAGTGCTTGACAGCCTCCTCCACCTGCTCCTTCAGCACCGGCCACAATGACTCGGGGATCTGCTCGCGCGACTTGGTGTGCAGGTAGACCGAGTCGAGCATGGTGCCCCAGATATCGTGCTGCCTCTGGTTGTATGCGCCGTTGCCGATTCGTACCGGGCGGGCGTTGTCGTAGCCCGACAGATGGTGGAGTTCCTCCTCGACCAGGCTGCGCTCCCCGCCCACGGCATACATGACCTGCAGCGGGTGTCGCTCGCCGTTGTTGGCGCCGGACACGTCGGCGATGAAGGCGAAGAAATCGTCGGCCTCACGGTCCAGGCCCAGCGTGTAAAGGCCCCACAGCGCGAAGGTGGAATCCCGCACCCATCCATACCGGTAGTCCCAGTTGCGTTCCCCTTGGGGAGTCTCGGGAAGCGAAGTGGTCGGGGCGGCCAGCAGCGCGCCGGTGGGAGAGTAGGTCAGGCCTTTGAGGGTCAGCGCACTGCGCTGCAGATAGGACCGCCACGGATGGTCGGGGAAGTCGCCGACATTGATCCACTGGCGCCAGCACTCGCTGGTCTTCCACATCTTGTCGGCGGCCTCTTCGTAGGTTTGGGGGGCGGGGTGCCCCGACCAACTCAGCGCGACGAACACGTTGTCGCCCTCGCTCAGCCGGGTGCGTGCGCGCGCTTCGCGGCCTTCGAGCCCGATGCGCAGATTGGTGGTGAGTCGCAACGTCGGGTGCGAATCCGGATTCTTGGTCGCGCGGGCGATCGCTTCGCCGTAGGCCTGCGCCGAGTACTCCCAGGTGGCTCCGATTCGGTGGTAGTCAAACGATGGCTCGCAACTCATCACCAACTCGACTGTGCCGCTCACGCACCGGACTGTGCGAAGCAGAATGTGCTCGGCATCCCAGTCCATCGGCGTGCGACGATGCGTGCGCGACCGGGTTTCGAGATCGTGCCACGGCCCCATCACCAGGGCTTCGCGCACGATCACCCAGCCGGTATGGGTCTGCCACGTGGTCTCCAGGATCAAGCTGCCCGGAAGGTACCGACGGGCGGCCGGCACCGAGACCCCGTAGGGGCCGAGCCGGAAGTGTCCCGCGCCGCGATCCAGGATGGCGCCGAACACGCTGGGGGAGTCTGGCCGCGGCACGCAAAGCCATTCCACCGAGCCGGCCGACGAGATCAAACAGGTGTTTTCGCAGTCTGACAGGAACCCGTAGTCGGCGATTGGCGGGAACGGGTTGCGCAGCGCGCCACCGGCGTGGGCCGAAGGAGGGGAAAACACCGCGAGGTAGGACTCGCCATCGCCAGGTGCTCTCTCGGACGCTTCGGTGTGCTGCTGCAGAACCATTGCCACATCATCGACTGCCGGGTGCCCCGGCGTCTACCGCACGCCCGGTGTTTCCCGCAGCTTCTGGACGAATAGTCTGACTGGATGGGCGGCTTCCTCAATTGGTGGGATGGGGTTGAGCTGTGGTTGTCCGGCCTGCCGTTCGTCGCCCAGACGGTGGTGGTCATGCCGGCCGTACTGGTCCTGGCCTATGGCGTTGCGGTGCTGCTGGACGGCGCGCTCGGAAACGGGATGCGGCTGCTCACGTTGGTGCGGCGTACGCGCAAGGATTCCGTGGACGGCAGCGGAGAGGCTGGCGGCGAGGGTGATGGGCGGTGAGCGGCATGCCGCGGTCGCAGGTGACGCTGGCGCTGGTGGCGCTGCTCGCTCTGGTCATCCTCATGTGGCTGTTAACCCGCTGATCGGCAGTGGACGCCCCGCCGGTCGCACAGGCGATCGCGACACCCGGGAAGGTTCGGATGCAGAAGATTCGCAGCATCACGTCGCAGTGGCGCACGGCGGTCGCACTCGTGTTGTCGGCGAGCACGGTTGCGGCGTGCGGTGGTGGGCCCAGCGACGTGCTGGGTGCGGGAAGCGGGCCGGCCGACGAGACAACGCTCACGCTGGTCGCTTTCGCCGTTCCAGAGCTGGGATGGTCAACGATGGGCCCGGCGTTCGCAGCCACCGAGGGAGGCGAAGGAGTCACCGTCACCGGCTCCTACGGCGCGTCCGCTGACCAGGCGCGGGCCGTTGAATCCGGCACGCCGGCCGATATTGTGAACTTCTCGGTCGAGCCGGACATCACCCGGCTGGTCGCGGCCGGGGAAGTCGATGACACCTGGAATGCAGGCGCCACCAGGGGTATTCCATTTGGTTCAGTGGTGACCCTTGCGGTACGGCCGGGTAATCCCAAGAACATTCGCGACTGGAACGACCTGCTCCAGCCGGGACTGGAGGTCGTCACTCCCAGCCCGCTGAGTTCAGGTGCAGCCAAGTGGAACCTGCTCGCCCCCTACGCCTGGGCCAGCAGCGGCGGACGGGACCCTGCGGCAGGCATCGCCTTCGTCAGCGAGCTGGTCTCAGAGCACATCAGATCGCGTCCGGTTTCGGGCCGCGAGGCTACCGAGATGTTCGCACGGGGCAGTGGCGATGTGCTGCTGGCCTATGAGAGCGAGGCCATCCACTTCGGCCTGGACTACGTCAACCCGCCGCAGACCATCAAAATCGAGAGCCCGGTGGCCGTGGTGAAAACCAGTCAGCACCAGGATAAGGCGAGGGAGTTCGTGAACTTCCTGTTCACCCCCGACGCGCAGAAGTTATGGGCACAGGCAAACTTCCGACCGGTCGACCCTGCCGTGCTGGCTGAGTTCGCCGACAAGTTCCCGGCACCCGAGAAACTGTGGGCCGTCGATGAACTGGGCGGCTGGGAGGAAGTCGACGCGGAGCTGTTCAACGAGGACGGCGGCAGCATCACCAAGATCTACCAGCAGGCGACTGGATGACTACAGCCTTCGATGAGCCCGGCCGGGCGGTCTAAGCGACGAGACGGGTTGCCGTGGCCGCGTCGAAGCGGTCCAGCACGGTCTCGGCCACCTGCCGGTGGGCGCCGAGCGGCGCCGACATCGGGATGCGTTGCGCGCGTGCGAATGCTGCCACCCGGTCGGTGATACGGCCGTGAGCCAGAAACCAGGGCGCGATGACGAGTCGGGTGGCTCCGCGCTCGCGCAGCAGGTCAGCGGCCTCCGTCAGCGTCGGGTGGGGGCCGGTCGCGAAGGCGGTGGTGGCGGTCCAGCGGGTCATCAGCGTCAGCTCGCGCGCTACCGCCGCGGTGGCCGCATTGGCCTGCGGTCGTGACGAACCGACCGCGGTCACCAGCACGCCGACCCCCGGAGCCAGCCGGGACACCCCAGAATGCTCGAGGCGCTGACGCAGCACGTGGATCAACCGGTCATCCGCGCCGAGAACTTCCGCCCGGCGGGCGGCCGTCCCGGACTCGGCAATCATCGCGGGGATGTCGACGCGTGCGTGATAGGCGTCGGCGAGAAGCAATGGGACCACCACGGCCTGACGGCGCTTCACCGTTGCGAGCACTTCGCGAAGATTCGGGGAGTTTTTCTCGCAGAAGGCAACCCGGGTGTCCAGGTGCGGCCGCAGCCGACGGATGCAGTCACCGATCGCGCGTGCGGTCGTTGCCGATCGTGGGTCAGCGCTACCGTGAGCGGTAAGGACGAGCATCACGAGGCGTGCAGCCCGCATTCGGTTTTCGTCTGCCCTGCCCAGCGGCCGCTGCGGGGATCGGCGCCCTCAGCGGGTTTCGCTGTACAGGGTGCGCACCCGATCGATGGATAGCCCTCGAGGACAAGAGGATTGACCAGGATGCCATTGTTGTCGATGTAGCGCTGCATGTCTTCGTCGCTCCACCCCGCCAGCGGGTTGATCTTCACCAATCCAAAAGCCTTGTCCCAGCTGATCAGCGGGGCATTCGCGCGGGTCGGGGCTTCTACCCGACGGATACCGGTGACCCAGGCTGAGTAGCCGTTCAGCGCCTTGGACAGCGGCTCGACCTTGCGCATCCGGCAGCAGCCAGCCGGGTCGCGGGCGAACAAGTCCTTGCCGTGCAACGAATCCTGCTCGGCCACGGTCAGCTCGGGGCGAACGTTGACGACGTTGACGCCGTGGACCGCTGCGACGGCGTCACGCGTACCGATGGTCTCTGCGAAGTGATAACCGGTGTCCAGGAACAGGACGTCGACACCCGGACGGACCTGTGCAGCGAGATCCACCAACACCGCATCCTGCATGTTCGACGCCACGACGTAGTTTCCGCCGAAGTGTTCATCCGTCCAGCGCAACAGATCCTCAGCGCTGGCGTCTTCACCGAACTCGGCCGCGCCACGGGCGGCGAGCTCCCGCAGATCCGGCTCCGCGATCAATTCCGTCACCTCACCCTCGCTTTCACGCAATCGCGCATCGTGTCCCTTGCTTTCCGCAATCCCTCATCGTGTCCCTTGCTCTTCGCGCAAGCGCTCATCGCAGGTCAGCGTCGTCGGCTCGCACGGCCCAGGAGGCGAAACGCTCACCCTGCTCCCGCTGTTTCATGAAGTTGCGTACGACACGTTCGATGTAGTCGCCGAGTTCGCTGGAGCGGACCTTGTGCTGACGCAGCTTGCGGCCGAATCCGCTGTCGAGGCCCAGGCTGCCGCCCAGGTGCACCTGGAAACCTTCCTCGGGCCCGTCACCCTCGTCCACCACCTGGCCCTTGAACCCGATATCGGCGACCTGGATCCGGGCACACGAGTTCGGGCATCCGTTGATGTTGATCGTGATCGGCACGTCGAGCTGTGCGTTGATGTCCTCCAGTCGCTGCTCCAGCTCCGGGACGAGCACCTGTGATCGCTTGCGGGTTTCGGCGAAGCTCAGCTTGCAGAACTCAATACCCGAGCAGGCCATCAAATTTCGCCGCCAGTGCGACGGAGTCGACGGCAGTCCCAGCGCATCCAGCCCGGCACGCAGCTCATCGAGATTCTTGTCGGGTACGTCGAGCACGATCAGCTTCTGGTAAGGGGTGAACCGGACCCTGTTGCTGCCCGCGGCCTCGGCGAGGTCGGCGACCTTCGACAGGATGGTGCCCGACACCCTCCCGGCGATCGGGGCGACCCCGACCGCGTTGAGACCGTTGCGCAGTTTCTGTACACCGACGTGGTCGATGGGCCGGGCCACCGGTTCCGGAGCCGGCCCATCGATGAGATCGCGGCCTAGGTATTCCTGTTCGAGAACCTGTCTGAACTTTTCGACGCCCCAGTCCTTGATCAGAAACTTGATTCGTGCCTTGGCCCGCAGCCGGCGGTAGCCGTAGTCGCGAAAGACGCTGACCACGCCTTCCCATACGTCGGGTACCTCGTCCAGCGGCACCCACGCGCCGACCCGCTGACCCAGCATCGGGTTCGTGGACAGACCGCCGCCCACCCAGAGGTCGAATCCCGGACCGTGCTCGGGGTGATCCACGCCGATGAACGAGACATCGTTGATCTCGTGTACGACGTCCTGCAGCCCGGAGATCGCGGTCTTGAATTTGCGCGGCAGGTTGGAGTACTCCGGCTTGCCGATGAACCGCCTGACGATCTCGTTCACTGCCGGGGTGCCGTCGATCACTTCATCCAGTGACTCGCCGGCCAGCGGCGAACCCAACACGACCCGGGGGCAGTCACCGCACGCCTCGGTGGTCTGCAAACCGACGTCGTCGAGGCGTCGCCAGATCTCGGGCATGTCCTCGACCCGAATCCAGTGGTACTGGACGTTCTGGCGGTCGGAGATGTCGGCGGTGTCCCGCGCGAACTCGGTCGAGATCTCACCCAGCGTTCGCAGCGCCGCCGTGCTGAGTGCACCGCCGTCGCTGCGGACGCGCAGCATGAAATAGGAGTCCTCGAGCATGTCGGTGTTCTCGTCGCCGGTCCAGGTTCCGTCATAGCCGGGCTTACGCTGCGTGTACAGGCCCCACCAGCGGAATCGGCCGCGTAGGTCACCCTTGTCGATGCTGTCGAAGCCCTTCTTGGCGTAGATGTCCTCGATGCGGGCACGGACGTTGAGGGGGTTGTCTTCCTTCTTGGACTGCTCGTTGGCATTCAGCGGCTCGTGGTAGCCGAGCGCCCACTGGCCTTCGCCGCGGGGACGCTTGACAGGCTTTGCGGTGGTCATCGGCGGGTGCTCCTCATCGGAGCCGGCGTTCAGATCGCGCGTTATTACCGGTGGCTGATCCGGTGGCGCAGATCCGGCTGCCGGCTGAAATAGTGCGGGCGGTTTCCGAAACTACGTTCTCAAGCCAGACAGCAACAGCTGCAAACGCGCTTGAAGTCGACATGACGGCGCACTACCAGCGCTACCCGGCGGGGAAGGCGGTGGGCTGCGGTCACGGCCCCAATTGTGCCACGAAGACCGGCACCTGCCCTAACCGGTCGAGATTTGGGCGCGCGAGGCGGAGAGTCCGCTCTGGGAGACTGGTGGGGTGACGGTCCGGGCGGAGGTGACAACCGAGACGACAACCGAGACGACAACCGAGACGACATTGCCCCGGCTGTCCGCCGGGATCGGTGGCCCGGCGCGCCCTTTCGGGGTCTATGTTCACGTACCGTTCTGCGCGACGCGGTGTGGATACTGCGACTTCAACACCTACACCCCGAGGGAATTGGGCGGTGACAGCACCCTCGCGGGCTGGATCGCCTCGTTGCGGCAGGAACTTCAACTGGCGGCGACGCACCTCGGGGTTCCACCGCAGGTGCAGACCGTGTTCATCGGCGGCGGAACCCCCTCGCTGCTGGGCGCCGTCGGGCTGGCATCGGTACTCGACGCGGTCCGCGACCATTTCGTCGTGGACTCGGACGCGGAGATCACCACGGAGGCCAACCCGGAATCGACGTCGCCGGAATTCTTCACCCTGCTGCGCACTGCCGGGTTCACCCGGGTGTCGCTGGGCATGCAGTCGACGGCGCCGCATGTGCTCTCGGTGCTGGAGCGAGCGCATTCGCCCGGCCGGGCGGTCGACGCCGCGCGGGAAGCCAGGGGCGCGGGCTTCGAGCGGGTCAGCATCGACCTCATCTACGGCACACCCGGGGAGACCGACGAGGACCTGTTGCGCTCGATCGACGCCGCCCTCGACGCCGGCGTCGATCACCTCTCGGCCTACGCCTTGACCCTGGAGGACGGCACGGCGTTGGCCCGGCGGGTGCGGCGCGGTGAAGTACCTGCCCCCGACGACGACATACTGGCCCGACGATACGAACTGCTCGACCGTCGGCTCGCCGCTGCCGGCTTGGACTGGTACGAGGTGTCGAACTGGGCTCGGCCGGGCGGGCAGTGCCGGCACAACCTCGGCTACTGGGACGGCGGACAATGGTGGGGTGCGGGCCCTGGCGCACATGGGTACGTCGACTCCATCCGATGGTGGAACGTCAAGCACCCCAACGCTTATGCCCACGCCCTGGCGGACGGCTCACTGCCGGTCGCCGGCTTCGAAACGCTGGACGCCCAGACATCGCATACCGAAGACGTGATGCTGCGGGTGCGGCTGCGCTCAGGCCTGCCGGTGGCGGTGTTGTCTCCGGCGGAACGCGACCGGGCGGCCGACGCGGTCGATTCCGGGTTGCTGTGTCGCAGCGGTCAGAAGCTGGTGCTGACAGACCGCGGTCGGCTACTCGCCGATGCCGTGGTGCGCGATCTGCTGGGCTGAGGCGCCTACAGCAGCGCTGCCGCCAGCCGGCGCCACTGCTCCCGCGGGAACTCCCGGGGGTCGGCTGTGATCACCTGGACACAGACGTGGTCAGCGCCCGCCGACCGGTGTTCCTCGACGCGGCGCCGCACAGCCTCTTCGTCACCCCAGGCGATGATTCCGTCGAACAGCCGGTCGCTGACCGAGCTGAGATCATCCTCGGTGAAGCCCGACCTCAGCAGGTTGTTGGCATAGTTGGGAAGCCCGAGATAGGACCGCAACCATTCGGTTCCGACGGCACGTGCTTCGTCGCGGCCGTCGGCGAGCAGAACGGCCTGTTCGGGCAGCAGCAGCGGACCCTCGCCGAGTATTTCTCGGGCGCGGCCGGTGTGCTCCGGGGTGGTCAGGTACGGGTGTGCGCCGCGGGCGCGGGCGGCCGAGAGCTCCAACATCTTTGGTCCGAGGGCGGCCAGCACACGGTTGGCCGGTGGAACCGGCCGGGGCGTGGCGTCGATCTCGTCGAGAAAGGCCCTCGTGGCGGCCAGCGGCTTCCGATAGCGGCCGGGTTCTTTCGAATCGATCAGCCGCGCGTGGCTCACCCCGATGCCGAGCAGGAAACGTTCGCCGTGGGTCTCGGTGAGACTGGCGTAGCGTGCTGCCACCTCCGACGGCTCGTGCATCCACAGGTTGAGGACTCCGGTGGCGATGACCGTGCGGGTGGTCGCGGTCAGCAAGTTATCGGCCGAGTCGAAGACCGGGCCGCCGACATCGGGAATCCAGAGCGCGGTGAAACCCAGGTCGTCGAGTTCGGCCGCGGCCTCGGCCGCCTCGACCTGGTTGCCGTACCGCAACTGAGAACTCCACAGGCCAACACCCGATAGCTGCATGCCTCCACTCATACCTTGCCCCCGGCCCGGGCGCTACGGTCGGTGAATGACATTCGATCCAGTCGCCGTCGGACGCGCATTTTCGGAGCATCGTTTCGATGACGCGTTGGACCACCTGGCCGCGGACGTGAGGTGGACGATCGTTGGCTACCCGGCCCTGGTGGGTGCGGACGCGGTGCGGCGGACCTGTCGCAACACCCTGGAAAGCCTGGAGGGCACGTCGATGACGTTCGATCGCTGTGTGACCACGGCGGGTAGTGACGCCGTTGCGGTGGACACCGTCGTCCGTTATGTCCGGCCAGACGGGGTCACCCTGGTCGCCGGCACCGCGATCTACGAATACGACGGCGACAAGATCACCGCGATCACCTCTCACGCCGTCGAGGTCGACTCGCTGCGGTAAACCTCGCCGAGCCGAAGTTACTCAGCAGGAGCGGGAGGCGCCTCGGCCGCTCCCGGGGGAACGCCCGGAGGAAGTGGCGGTGCCTCCGCGGCTGCCGGGGGAACCCCCGGAGGAAGTGGCGGTGCCTCCGCGGCCGCAGGGGGAGGTAAGACGTCTGCGGGCAAGGATGGCGGCGGCGGCCCCATCTTGCTCAAAGTGAACGGGTTAGCGATGGTGGCGGCCTCGTCGTCGCAAATCCCGGGGTCGTTGAAGGAGCGCTGCCCGGTGTTCTCCACGGCGTCCCACGAGTAGTTGACCCGGAAGTCGTGTTCGGTGCCGTCCTCGCATTCAATGGCATTGGGGACAACGACGAACATGATCCACGAGCCGACTTGCCAGTGGGCGTTCCCGCTCCAGTTGGGGTTCGCCTGCGCAACATCGTCGGCGGCGTACTCGGTGACCCGGATGCACTGCGGCGCGTCGTCTGCGCACGGGGTGGCGGTCCAGATGCGTTTTCCGACAGATTTTCCCTCGAACTCGTAGGTACCGACCGCGTTCTGCGTGATCTCGTCCGTGGCGAACGCTGGGCCGGCCAGCCCGACCGCGGCAAGACTCGCCGCGACCGCCGCCGATGCGATTGGGGTGGGCCGCATGCTCCTCCTCGGTGTTGACGTTTCGCGACACGCAGTATGCACGACGAGCGAGTGCCGACGTGCCACATTGGGCGGGGCGCCCGCCACCACCCGGCATTGGTCGCTGTGGCGCGCCGGTTAGCGTCCGGCGTCCGGCGCTGATCACCGTAAACTGAACCGTGACCCGACGGGAAAGGCAGATGCACAGTGGGTAACGCTGACGATCGTCGATTCGAGGTGTTGCGTGCCATCGTTGCCGACTTCGTCGCGACCAAGGAGCCCATCGGTTCAAAGTCGATTGTCGAACGCCACCACCTCGGTGTATCGAGTGCGACCGTGCGTAACGACATGGCGGTCTTGGAGGCAGAGGGCTACATCGCCCAGCCGCACACCAGCTCAGGCCGGGTACCCACGGAGAAGGGCTACCGAGAGTTCGTCGATCGGCTCGACAACGTCAAACCCATGTCGAGTGCCGAGCGGCGGGCGATCCTGAGCTTTCTGGAGAACGGCGTCGATCTCGACGACGTGCTTCGCCGTGCCGTGCGACTGCTCGCCCAACTGACCCGTCAGGTTGCGATTGTGCAGTATCCGACGCTGTCGACGTCGTCGGTGCGGCGTCTGGAGGTGGTGGCGCTGACGCCGGCGCGGTTGCTGTTGGTGGTGATCACCGACTCCGGTCGTGTCGACCAGCGCATCGTGGAATTGGGCGACGGCATCGACGACGGCCAGCTTGCCCGGCTGCGTGACCTGCTCGGGCAGGCGCTGGAGGGTAAGCCACTGGCCGCCGCATCCGCTGCGGTTGCCGAACTGGCAACACACCTCAGTGGACAGGACGGCCTCAGTGACGCGGTCGGCAGGTCGGCGACCGTGCTGGTGGAGTCGCTAGTCGAACACAGCGAGGAGAGATTGCTGCTGGGCGGTACGGCCAACCTGACACGGAATACCGCTGATTTCGGTGGCTCGCTACGCTCAGTGCTCGAGGCGCTCGAAGAGCAGGTTGTGGTGCTGCGACTGCTCGCCGCCCAACAAGAAGCGGGCAAGGTGACCGTGCGTATCGGTCACGAGACGGAAGCCGAACAGATGGCGGGCACCTCGGTGGTCAGTACCGCCTACGGCAGTTCGGGCAAGGTGTTCGGCGGCATGGGTGTGGTAGGTCCCACACGGATGGACTATCCGGGAACTATCACGAATGTCGCCGCGGTTGCTCTCTATATTGGCGAGGTCTTAGGTAGCCGTTGATCCAGGCCGGTTTCGGGCCGATCAATAGGTGGGAAAGGTTGAGCGTGGCACGCGACTATTACGGGATGCTCGGTTTGAGCACGGGTGCGAGTGACTCGGAGATCAAGCGCGCTTATCGCAAGCTCGCCCGCGAGCTGCACCCGGACGTGAATCCCGACGAGGGGGCGCAGACCCGCTTCAAGGAGATCAGCGTCGCCTACGAGGTGCTCAGTGACCCGGACAAGCGCCGCATCGTCGACATGGGCGGCGATCCGATGGAGTCGATGGGCGCCGGGGGCGGCGGTGGCTTCGCCGGGTTCGGCGGGCTGGGCGACGTGTTCGAGGCGTTTTTCGGTGGTGGAACCACCTCGCGCGGGCCCGCTGGCCGGGTCCGGCCCGGGTCCGATTCGCTGCTGAGAATGCGGCTGGATCTGGCCGAGTGCGCGACGGGGGCGACCAAGCAGGTGACCGTCGACACCGCCGTGTTGTGCGACCTGTGCCAGGGCAAGGGCACCCACGGAAACTCGACGCCGGCGACGTGCGACACCTGCGGTGGGCGTGGCGAGATCCAGGCCGTGCAGCGTTCACTGCTCGGCCAGGTGATGACGTCGCGGCCCTGCCCGGTGTGCGGCGGCGCCGGGGAGGTCATCCCGGATCCGTGCAACCGGTGCGCGGGCGACGGCCGGGTGCGCTCACGTCGTGAGGTCAGCGTCAAGATTCCCGCCGGGGTGGCCGACGGCATGCGGGTGCGGCTGGCCGCCCAAGGCGAGGTCGGTCCCGGCGGCGGGCCCGCGGGCGATCTGTACGTTGAGGTGCACGAGACGCCGCACGACGTCTTCGTTCGCGAGGGCGACGATCTGCACTGCACCATCTCGGTGCCGATGGTCGACGCCGCCCTGGGCACCACCGTCACCGTCGACGCGATCCTCGACGGGCCGATAGACATAACCATCGGCGCGGGGACGCAACCCGGATCGATCAACACTCTTCGTGGTCACGGCATGCCCCACTTGCGTTCCGGGGTGCGCGGTGACCTGCACGCACACGTCGAGGTGGTGGTGCCCGCGCGGCTGGACCACGAGGACATCGAGTTACTGCGGGCTTTCAAGGAGCGCACCAAGGGCGCCGCCGAGGTGCGCACCGCGCGCTCCAACAACAGTTCGCCCGGCGGTGGTCTGTTCAATCGGCTGCGCGAAACGTTCACCGGTCGCTAGTGCCGTGAGCCGGGGGCTGTTGTACGTTGACGCGCTGCCTGCGGTGGGTGGCCTCGCGGTCGTCGACGGCGACGAGGGTTTCCATGCGGCCAACGTTCGCCGCACTCGGTGCGGGGAGCAGGTCGACCTCGGCGACGGTGCGGGAACCGTGGCGCATTGTGTCGTCGAGGACGTCGCAAAGGGTCGGCTGTCAGCCCGCGTGCACGGCCTTCACCGGGTGGAACGCCCCACGCCGACCGTGACCGTCGTGCAGGCGCTGCCGAAATCGGAGCGCTCGGAACTGGCCGTCGAGTTGGCCACGGAGGTGGGTGCAGACGCTTTCGTCGCCTGGCAGGCGTCGCGCTGCGTGGCGCGCTGGGTCGGACCCGAGAAGGTGGACAAGGGGCTGCGCCGCTGGAAAGCGGTGGTGCGGTCCGCGGCCCGCCAGTCGAGGCGGCCCTACGTCCCCACCGTCGACGGGGTGGTGTCGACGGCCGAGCTCGTCGACTCGGTGCGTGGCGCGCGGCCCCGCACGGTGCTGGTACTGCATGAGTCGGCGACTCGGCCGCTGGCCGACCTGCACACCGCAGCGGCTGAGTCTCATGCGCTGACCCTCGTGGTCGGGCCGGAGGGTGGGATCCCCGAGGATGAGCTTTCAGCGCTGACCGATGCCGGGGCCGTCGCGGTTCGGTTGGGTCCGACTGTGCTGCGGACGTCGACGGCTGCGGCCGTGGCGCTGGGCGCGCTCGGGGTGCTGACTCCGAGGTGGCGGTGACCGCATCCCCCGGCGGGGGTGCGGCGCTAGACTTATTTGTTGGTCGGAGCACCCCGGTCGGAAAACGATTCGGTCGAAACACCAGGAAGCAGGCAGAAAACCACACGTGAGCCCCCGCGAGACGAACGCCGCCTCGAATCGATCGACGAGTTCCTCGGTCGTCAACAGCAGGATCGACGTACCGCCCCAATACGTTGTCGGCCTGCTGGGGGCTTCCGACGAGAACCTGCGCACCCTCGAAGGGCTGCTGAGCGCCGATGTCCACGCCCGCGGCAACGTGCTCACACTGTCGGGTGAACCCGCCGACGTGGCACTGGCCGAGCGGGCGATCTCCGAGCTGATCGAGGTCGTCGCCAGCGGTCAGACCCTGACACCGGATGCGGTGCGGCACGGCGTGGCCATGCTGACGGGGACGGCCGAAGAGTCACCTGCCGAGGTGCTGACCCTGGATATCTTGTCCCGACGCGGCAAGACGATCCGGCCCAAGACGCTGAACCAGAAGCGGTACGTGGACGCTATCGATGCGCACACCATCGTGTTCGGGATCGGTCCGGCCGGCACCGGCAAGACCTATCTGGCGATGGCCAAGGCCGTCAGCGCACTGCAGACCAAGGAAGTCAGCCGGATCATCCTCACCCGCCCGGCCGTGGAAGCAGGTGAGCGCCTGGGCTTCCTGCCCGGGACGCTGAGCGAGAAAATCGACCCGTATCTGCGCCCCCTGTATGACGCCCTGCACGACATGATGGACCCCGAACTGATTCCGAAGTTGATGAGTGCCGGTGTGATCGAGGTGGCGCCGCTGGGTTACATGCGGGGCAGGACTTTGTCAGATGCGTTCATCATTCTCGACGAGGCACAGAACACCACCGCCGAGCAGATGAAGATGTTTCTGACCCGCCTTGGCTTCGATTCGAAAATCGTTGTGACAGGCGATATCACGCAGGTGGACCTGCCCGGAGGTGCCCCCTCCGGACTGCGCGCGGCGATGCGGATTCTCGATGGGATCGACGACATCCACTTCAGCGAGCTCACGAGCGCCGACGTGGTCCGCCACCGTTTGGTATCCGAGATCGTGGACGCTTATGAAAGGGCGGATGTGAAATCCGGTGATCCCCTGAAGAACCGCGCCCGGCGGCGTTCCTCGGGCACAGGCAGACCGCGGCGATGATGGACCTATGAGCATCGAGGTTGCCAACGAGTCGGGTGTGGACGTCTCTGAACAGGAATTGATCAGCGTCGCGCGATTCGTCATCCGCAAGATGGACGTCAATCCAGCCGCCGAGTTGTCGATGATATTGCTCGACACCGCGGCGATGGCCGATCTGCACATGCGGTGGATGGACCTGCCCGGTCCGACCGACGTCATGAGTTTCCCGATGGATGAACTTGAGCCCGGCGGCAGGCCGGATTCACCCGAGCCCGGCCCGTCGATGCTCGGAGATATCGTGCTCTGCCCGGAGTTCGCCGCCGAGCAGGCTGCCGACGCGGGGCATACGCTGGGCCAGGAAATGGCGCTTTTGACGGTGCACGGTGTGCTGCACCTGCTGGGCTACGACCACAGCGAGCCCGATGAGGAAAAAGAGATGTTCGCCCTGCAGCGTGAACTGCTCGAGGAGTGGGTGGCCGACCAGGTCGAGGCCTACCACCAGGACCGGCAGACCGAGAGGGACCGTCGGCTGGTGGACAAGTCCCGATTGTTCGACCAACCGTGAGTTCCATCGGACAACTGATCAGCGCTGTCGTGCTGGTCGGCCTCGGTGCGGTGTTCGCAGCCACCGATGCGGCGCTGAGCACGGTGTCGATGGCCCGCGTCGAGGAACTCGTCCGCGAGGAACGTCCGGGTGCGGTGCGGCTGGCCCGGGTGATGCTCGAGCGGCCCCGCTACATCAATCTCATTGTGCTGCTGCGGATTACCTGCGAGGTCTCAGCGACGGTGCTGCTGGCGGCATACCTGGACGGCGGACTCGGTGTGACGTGGGGACTGGCCGTTGCCGCCGCCATCATGGTGGTGGTCAGCTTCGTGGCGATGGGTGTCGGACCTCGTACCGTGGGCAGACAGAACGCCTATACCATTGCGTTGCTCACTGCCCTTCCGCTGCAGACGATCTCGGTGCTGTTGCTGCCGGTGAGCCGACTGCTCGTGTTGATCGGCAATGCGCTGACGCCGGGCCGGGGCTTCCGTAATGGCCCCTTCGCGTCGGAGATCGAGCTGCGTGAGGTCGTCGACATGGCCCAGCAGCGGGGCGTGGTGGCCGATGACGAACGCCGGATGATCCAGTCGGTGTTCGAGCTCGGGGACACACCGGCGCGTGAGGTGATGGTGCCGCGTACCGAGATGGTGTGGATCGAAAGCGATAAAACAGCTGCCCAAGCCACATCTTTAGCGGTACGTAGCGGGCATTCGCGAATTCCGGTGATCGGCGAGAACGTCGACGACGTGGTCGGCGTGGTGTACCTGAAGGATGTGGTGCAGCGCACCTACTCCTCGCCCAACGGCGGACGGGACACCGCGGTGTCCGCAGTGATGCGCGGGGCCGCGTTCGTCCCCGACTCCAAACCGCTGGACGCTCTCCTGCGAGACATGCAGCGCGACCGGGTCCACATGGTGCTGCTGGTCGACGAGTACGGTGCGATCGCCGGCCTGGTGACGATCGAGGATGTGCTCGAGGAGATCGTCGGGGAGATCGCCGACGAATACGACATCGACGAGGTTGCTCCGATCGAAGATCTGGGGGATCGGTGCTACCGCGTATCGGCCCGCCTGCCGATCGAAGACCTGAGCGAGCTCTACGACGTCGAGTTCGATGAGCAGCTCGATGTTGACACGGTCGGAGGCCTGGTGGCACTCGAGCTCGGACGCGTGCCGCTGCCCGGAGCCGAGGTCATCTGGGACGGCCTGCGGTTGCGCGCCGAGGGTGGGCCGGACCCACGGGGGCGGCTGCGGATTGGCACGGTGTTGGTCAGCCCTGCCGATCCAGATCCCGCCCCGAACGGGGAAGAGCACCAATGAGTGGTCTCGACCCAGAAGACGGGAAACTCGTCGTCCTCGCCCGTGGCGCGATGGCCCGGACCGAGTCGGCAAGCGGTGCGGCTGTGCGTGACGTGGACGGCCGCACCTACGCCGCGGCGCCGGTAGCTCTGGCGACGCTCACGTTGACGGCGCTGCAGGTGGCGGTTGCCGCCGCGGTGTCCAGCGGTGCGACCGGCCTGGAGGCGGCCGTGCTGGTCGGGGGAAGGGCCGACGATCCGGGCGTTGCGGCGGTGCAGGAACTTTCCGGCAACGCCCTGATCGTCGTTACCGATCGGGCGGGCACGGTGCTCGTATGATCGCCCAGTGTGCGCCCAGATCGCGAATCTGGTCCCAGCGACGATCTCATCGCACACTCGGTGAAGTCCGTTGACTGACTTCCGTTCGGGCTTCGTCTGTCTCGTCGGCAGGCCGAACACCGGCAAGTCCACACTGACCAACGCCCTGGTCGGCACGAAGGTGGCGATCACGTCGAACCGACCGCAAACCACCCGGCACGCCATCCGGGGCATCGTGCACCGCGAAGACTTCCAGATCGTCCTGGTCGACACCCCCGGGTTGCACCGCCCCCGCACGCTGTTGGGGCAGCGCCTCAACGACCTGGTCAAGGGCACCTATTCGGAGGTGGATGTGATCGGGCTGTGCATCCCCGCTGACGAGAAGATCGGGCCGGGAGACCGGTGGATTCTCGAGCAGATCCGCGCGGTCGCGCCGAAAACCGTGCTGATCGCGATCGTCACAAAGACCGACAAGGTGTCCAAGGACCGGATCGCCGAGCAGCTGATGGCGGTCAGTGGGCTTGTCGGACCCGATACCGAGATCGTTCCGGTCTCGGCGACCTCGGGTGCCCAGCTCGAGGTTCTCATCGACGTGCTGGTCGCGCAGCTGCAACCCGGCCCGGCGTTCTACCCCGACGGTGAGCTCACCGACGAACCCGAGGAAGTGCTGATGGCGGAGTTGATCCGGGAGGCCGCATTGGAGGGTGTCCGCGACGAGCTACCGCACTCGCTTGCGGTGGTGATCGAGGAGGTTGAGGAGCGTCCCGGCCGACCGGCCGACCAAGCCCTGACCGATGTGCGCGCGGTGCTCTACGTTGAGCGCGACTCCCAGAAGGGAATCGTCATCGGCAAAGGTGGAGCGCGTCTCCGTGAGGTGGGTACCGCCGCGCGCACGCAGATCGAGAAGTTGCTCGGCGCCAAGATCTATCTCGATCTTCGGGTCAAGATCGCGAAGAATTGGCAACGCGATCCCAAACAACTCGGCCGGCTCGGCTTCTAGGACGCAGCGGCGCCGAGGCGTCCTAACCGGGCTGGCCGTAGACCGCGACGACCACGGTGCGGTCGAGCATGCTCTCCGTCCAGACGCCGATTTGGGTGTTCGCGCAGTTCGACATGATGGCCATGTAGTCGGGCCGGTGGTACCACTGGTTGATGATCTCGATGCCGCTGATGGCCAGCGCGGGGTTGATCGCGACGGTTTCGGAGGCGGTGCCAACGAAACCTGCCCGGTTCGCCCGGTCCTGGACGGTGGAGCCGTCGGAGCCGATGTCGCCGTTGAGGGCGCGGTTGTGCAGCACATCGTTGGTATGCCACTGGGCTGCCAGCCGTAGCTTGGGGTTGATCTCGAGTTCGGTGCCACAGCCGTGCTGGTACTGGATGGTGTAGACGTTGACGACGACGCTTTCGTTCAGGCGTCGATAGTCTGGGTAATCCGCCCGGGCATCCGGAATGCCCGCCATCGCAGTCCCCACTAGCGCCACCACCGGAAGAGCGCGCACCATCTTGCTGACGTTCACAGCCGGGACATTACGCGACCTCGCGCGCGGTGGAGCGGGGACCGCCAGATTTGCTGACCGACCCGGCCCCGTCGACGCGAGTATCCCACCATTTATTCGGCTCATACGAGGACCAGCTGTTGATCGCCTCCAGTGCGGCCGCCAGCGACACCAGCAGCGGCTCGCTGTGCGCGGGGCCCATCAGTTGAACCCCGATCGGCAGGCCGTCGGAGGTGAATCCGGCCGGCACATTGACCGACGGCCAGCCGACCAGGTTCCACGGCCAGGTCACCGGGCAGGCGCGGATCATGGTGCGGTCGGTAGCCAGCGAGCCGAGATGGTCGAAGGCGTTGACATGTGGCGGCGGCTCGGCGGTCGTCGGCGCGAGCACGACGTCGGCCAGGTTGAAGATCCATCCGAGGCGCTGTTGTGTCGCCGCCTCGTTGGCGCGGGCCTTGCGCAGGATGTGCTGCGAGAGCAGGCGGCCCATTCGGGCATTGGACCGGGTGCGTCTGTCCAGGGCAACATTGTCGCCAAGCCGATCGATCCACTCAGGGATGCCCGAACTGGAGCGGGCCAGGAAGTTCCACGACATGCGCAGGCTGTAATCGGGGTCGGCCGAGACCAAGGTGTGGCCGAGCTGTTCGAGCTGGCCGGCAACCACTCCCAGTGCCGAGCCGATCTCGGGGTGCAGTTTGGCCCGGAAACCAGTGAAGGGAAACTTGGTGGACACCGCGATCCGTAGTGGGCCCGGTGCCTGGGACACATAGTCCGACGTCCGCACCCGCGGTGCGGTGTGCAGATCGCCCGGTGCGTTGCCGGATGCGGCGTCGAGCACCAGCGCCGCGTCGGTCACGGTGCGCGCCAGCACGCCGTTGACGGTGATGCCGTTGAACGTCTCTGCCAGCGGCCAGGTCGAGATGCGACCCCGTTGCGGCTTGATGCCGACCAAGTGTGTCCAGGCTGCCGGAATGCGCACGCTGCCCGCTCCGTCAGAGCCGATCGCGGCCGCAACGAGGCCGGCCGCGACGGCGGCGGCGCTTCCGCCTGACGAACCGCCCGGGGTGTGATCACGCGACCAGGGGTTGCGGGTATGGCCGAAAGCGCGTCCGCTGGTGAACGGCCACTGGCCGAGCTCGCAGGTGTTGGTCTTGCCCACGATCACCGCGCCCGCGGCGCGCAGCCGCCGGACCACCTCGGCGTCGGATTCGGCGATTCTCGCGGGGCCGTCGCTGTCGTCGGCGCCGAACCGGGTAGGCGCCCCGGCGACGTCGACATCGTCCTTGACGGCGATCGGTATGCCCAGCAACGGGAGCCGCGAAAGATCTTCGCCCGCTGCCCGTCTGCGGTCGGCGAGGGCCGCGTCGGCGATGGCCTGGTCGGTGAGGACAACCCGGAATGCGTTGAGTGTGTCCTGGCTCGCCTCGACAGCAGCCAATGATCGGCGGACCAGGTCGCCGGCCGTGACGGCGCCGCTCGCCAGCTGATACAGCTGGTAGGTCAGGGTGGGGTACCGAGGTGATTCGACCATCACCTACGAGACTATCGGCGCTGCGGACCGGTTTCCGTCGGTTCACAGTGGGACACTGATCACATGCGTGTGTATCGGGATCGAGCGGTGGTGCTGCGTCAGCACAAGCTCGGCGAAGCGGACCGCATCGTGACCCTCCTCACGCGTGACCACGGCCTGGTGCGAGCGGTGGCGAAAGGGGTACGTCGCACCCGCAGTAAGTTCGGCGCGCGGCTGGAACCGTTTGCGCACATCGACGTTCAGCTGCATCCGGGCCGTAATCTCGATATCGTCACCCAGGTCCAGGCAATAGACGCGTTCGCCTCGGACATCGTTTGTGACTACGGCCGCTACACCTGTGCCTGCGCGGTACTGGAAACAGCTGAGCGGCTGGCCGGGGAGGAGCGCGCCCCGGTGCCCGCGCTGCACCGGTTGACAGTGGCGGCGCTGCGCGCGGTGGCCGACGCCGGCCGCCCCCGCGAACTCGTCCTGGACGCCTACCTGCTTCGCGCGATGGGGATCACCGGGTGGGCGCCGTCGTTGACCGAATGCGCCCGGTGTGCGACTCCGGGCCCGCACCGGGCATTCCATGTCGCGGCGGGCGGCAGCGTGTGCGTGCACTGCCGACCGTCCGGGTCGGCGACGCCGCCGCAGGGCGTGCTGGACCTGATGGCCGCGCTCTACGAGGGCGACTGGGACTACGCGCAGGGGTCCTCGCCGCAGCACCGACGCCAGGCCAGCGGGCTCGTGGCCGCGCACTTGCAGTGGCATTTGGAGCGGCAGCTGCGGACGTTGCCACTGGTGGAGCGTGTCAACCGGATTGACTGTGCAGTCTCTGAGCATGGCGCCGGTTGATCCAGCAGGGCATCGGGCAGGATATGGCGCATGGCAATCAAGCGGACGGAGCAGAACAGCTATCCGCAGCTAGCTCCGGCGCCTGACGACTATCCCACGTTCCCGGACAAATCGAGCTGGCCTGTGGTCTTTCCAGAGTTGCCGGCGCGCACCAACGGCAGGTTCGCTCGCCCACCGCAACACACCTCCAAGGCCGCCGCGCCGCAGATCCCGGCTGATCAGGTGCCCCATCACGTCGCGGTGGTGATGGACGGGAACGGCCGGTGGGCCACCCAGCGCGGGTTGGGCCGCACCGAGGGCCACAAGATGGGCGAGGCGGTACTCATCGACATCACCTGCGGCGCTATCGAGCTCGGTGTCAAACACCTCACGGTGTACGCGTTCTCCACCGAGAACTGGAAGCGCAGTACCGAGGAAGTCCGTTTCTTGATGGGCTTCAACCGGGAGGTTGTGCGGCGGCGCAGGGAGAACCTGAACGATATGGGTGTGCGGATGCGCTGGGTTGGTTCGCGGCCCCGGATGTGGCGCAGCGTCATCAAGGAGTTCGATATCGCCGAGCAGATGACCGTCGGCAACGACGTCATCACGATCAACTACTGCGTGAACTACGGCGGTCGCACCGAGATCGTCGAGGCGGCGCGCGAACTCGCACAGGAAGCGGTGGATGGCAAGGTCAATCCCGCCCGGATCAGCGAGGCGATGTTCTCCAGGCATCTGCACCGCTCCGACATCCCCGACGTCGACCTGTTCATCCGAACCTCGGGGGAACAGCGGGCCAGCAACTTTCTGATCTGGCAGGCGGCCTACGCCGAGTACGTCTTCCAGGACAAGCTCTGGCCGGATTACGATCGTCGAGACCTGTGGGCCGCGTGCGAAGAGTACGTCCATCGCAACCGGCGTTTCGGCAGGGCATAGGGCCCAGATGGGAAACTCGATGGACCTCTCGGCACGTCTCACCGCTGTGCTTGAGGAGATTCTTCCCGTCACGCACGAGGACGACGGTGCGCTGACGGTGCAGCACGACGACACCTTCGCCTCGCTGCGGGTCGTGTCCATCGCAGAAGACCTCGACCTGGTTTCGCTCACCCAGGTGCTGGCCTGGGATCTGCCGTTGGACAGCAAGATTCGAGCCAGCGTTGCCAAGCACGCGCAGGACACGCTGCTCGGCACGGTGTCCTTGGTGGAGAAGGTCGGCACGGAGAAGGCCAGCACCGGGCGGGGTCGGTCACGCAAGACCGGAGACGTGCTGCTGCGCTACAACTTTCCGGCTGCCGGCCTGACCGACCACGCGCTGCGCACACTGATTCTCATGGTGCTCTCCACCGGGGCTGACGTGCGGCGTGGGCTCACGCGTTAGTCGTGCGACGTGGCCGGGACCCGCATTTGCTGCAGATACCGAAAATCTCGATGGTGTGGCTGACCTCGGAGAAGCCGTGTTCGCGGGCGACCTCGGCGGCCCAGGCCTCGACCTGACGGCCCCGGATCTCGACGGTCGAACCGCAATCCCGACAGACGAGATGGTGATGGTGGTGCTCCGAGCAGCGCCGGTACACCGACTCGCCGGTATCGGTGCGAAGCGTGTCGACCAGTCCGGCCGCGGCCATCTGTTGCAGCGTGCGGTACACGGTGGTCAGGCCGATGCCTTCCCCTCGACGCCGCAACTCGTCGTGTAGTTCCTGGGCGGAACGGAATTCGTCGAGGTTTTCCAGCAACGCCGAGATTGCGGCGCGCTGGCGGGTCGCCCGGACCGCGCCCGTCACTGACCGTTGTCCAAGTTCTCGGCGGCATGCGCCACGGCGGCGATGACGATATCCGCCAGGTGGTGATCGACCAAGCGGTACAACACTTCCCGGCCCGACCGCACTCCGTCGACCACACCTGCCGCCTTGAGAATGCGCAGGTGCTGGCTGACCAACGGCTGTGGTACATCCAATGCGTCCACCAATTCGTGCACACAGCGTGCCTGCTCGCGAAGCTGCAGCACGATGGCGATGCGCACTGGTGCGGCCAGGGCGCGCAGTAGGTCGCCTGCCGTGTCGAGGACCGCGCGAGCCGGCAGCGCGGGCGGTGGCGGGCCCGTGTGCTCGTGACCGCCCGGCGAACCAGGCATCGTGGAAAGGATTTCCATTAAAGTTCACGATACATGCGGGGGCGTGCATGTCAATCGGGTTCTCGCCCTCGCCCATGGCGGGGCCGGCCGAGGGGCCTGGCTACGCTGTGGAGCCGTGGTTAAGTCTTCCTCGATCATCGATACCGTTGCAAACCTGGCCAAACGCCGTGGACTGGTGTTTCAGTCCGGCGAGATCTACGGCGGGACCAAGTCCGCCTGGGACTACGGCCCGCTCGGCGTTGAGCTCAAGGAGAACATCAAGCGGCAGTGGTGGCGTTCGGTCGTGACCGGCCGCGATGATGTCGTCGGACTCGACAGCGCCATCATCCTCCCGCGGGAGGTGTGGGTGGCCTCCGGTCACGTCGAGGTTTTCCACGATCCGCTGGTCGAGTCGTTGATCACGCACAAGCGCTACCGCGCGGATCACCTCATTGAGGCCTACGAGGCCAAGCATGGCCACCCGCCGCCCAATGGCCTGGCCGATATCCGTGACCCCGAAACCGGCGATCCGGGTCAGTGGACCGAGCCGCGTGAGTTCAACATGATGCTGAAGACCTACCTCGGCCCGATCGAGACCGAGGAGGGGCTGCATTACCTGCGCCCGGAGACCGCTCAGGGCATCTTTGTCAATTTCGCCCATGTGGTCACGACGGCACGGAAGAAACCGCCGTTCGGCATCGGTCAGATCGGCAAGAGTTTCCGAAACGAGATCACGCCGGGCAACTTCATCTTCCGTACCCGTGAGTTCGAGCAGATGGAGATGGAGTTCTTCGTCGAGCCGTCCACCGCAGCGCAGTGGCACCAGTACTGGATCGACACCCGGTTGGACTGGTATGTCGACCTCGGCATCGACCGGGAGAACCTTCGGCTCTACGAGCACCCGAAGGACAAGTTGTCGCACTACTCCGACCGCACGGTCGATATCGAATACAAATTCGGCTTCGCGGGTAACCCGTGGGGTGAACTCGAGGGTGTCGCCAACCGCACGGATTTCGACTTATCCACGCATGCCCAGCATTCCGGTGCCGACCTGTCTTTCTTTGACCAGGCTTCGGACACCAGGTACGTGCCCTACGTCATCGAGCCGGCGGCCGGGCTGACCCGCTCGCTGATGGCGTTCCTCGTCGACGCCTACTGCGAAGACGAGGCGCCGAACGCCAAGGGTGGCGTCGACAAGCGCACCGTGCTGCGGCTGGATCCGCGGCTGGCTCCGGTCAAGGCTGCGGTGTTGCCGCTGTCGCGGCATGCCGACCTGTCACCGAAGGCTCGCGACCTGGCTGCCGAGTTGCGCACGTCCTGGAACATCGAGTTCGATGACGCCGGCGCTATCGGCCGTCGCTACCGCCGCCAGGACGAGATCGGCACACCCTACTGCGTCACCTTCGACTTCGACTCGCTCGACGACCACGCCGTGACCGTGCGCGAGCGTGACGCGATGACCCAGGAGCGGGTGGCGATCGACGCAGTCGCCGACTACCTGGCCGTCAGGCTCAAGGGCTGCTAGCACGGGCGCACAGTTCTGGTGTGCGGGTAGATCGCGATATCAGCCGACTGGGCGATCTGAGCGCACACCAGCGCACGACACGGCGTCAGAAGCGCCCGCCGCCGCCACTCATGCCCCCGCCTCCACCGCCGAACCCGCCGCCGAATCCACCGCCGCCGAAGCCGCCGAATCCACCGCCGCCGCCGAACCCGCCGCGCAGCGCACCGGAGAGGACGTTGCCGAGCAGGATGCCGCCGATCACGGCACCCATCTGACCACCTCCGCCGCCCCGGCCCCCGCCGTGCGGTCCGTTGAAACGGCGTTGGGCGGCAAGGACATCGGCGTTGGCCAGCGATTGGGCCTGGGCGGCCAGCATCGCGGCGCCGTTGGCGTGAGCGGTCGCCTCGTTCAGGTTCGTCGAGCGCTTGTCCCGTGCGGCCTGTAGTTGTCGCACCGCCTCCGACAGCCGGGTGCGCGCCTCCGGGCCGACCACGCCGCGACGGGTGTCGATGTAGTCCGAGACCGAGCGCACCCGGGACTGTGCGTTGAACAGCGCCTGGTCATAGGTGCGGCTGAGGCGCTCGGTGGTTTCCCTCTCCTGGGCGACTTCTTCCAGCAGGCGATCCAGCTCGGCGTCGGCGTGAGTTAACCGGGTGTAGGCGCCGAGTGGATCGGAGTTGCCAGCGCTTCGCGCCTGCGACACCGCCTCGACCGCAGCGTCTCGAGCGGTGCTGAGATCGGTGGCTATCGCGATATTGCCCTGGGCGAGCTGCGCACCCGCCTGGTTGATGCCGTTCTGGATGTCGGCGATCACCGAGGGCAGCCCGGCCACCGCCCGGTTGATATCGGTGGCGGCGCTGTCCACCGCATCGAGCAGGGTGCGGGCCTGTCCGAGCGCGGCCTCGGCATTGTGAATGGCGTCGACCAGACCAGTCTGGCGGCCGGCGGGCCGGGAGACGAGGTCCCGGCCGGTGTCGATGTTCCGTTCGGCGAAAGCCAGCCGTTCTCTGGCCTCGTCGACGTTGTCGGACACCGAAACCAATGCCGTTTCCGCGAACTGAGAATGCAGGCGGCCCATGGTCTGCTCGGTCGGAGACAGCCGGGCGGTCAACTCGATCATCTGCCGGGTGAGGGAGTCCAGGCGGCTGGGCGCATTGATCAGCAGATCCCGCAGTTGGGCGAAGGCCTCGCGCTGGGATTCGAGTTCCTGGTCGGCTTTCGCGGCGGCGACGATCACGCGCGTCAGCAGGTCGCGACGCTGCTGCGGGGTTTCGGGTATTGCGTCGTCGAGAATGTTCCGCACGTTGAGCGCTTGGGCCAAGGTGGTCTGGGCATTGGACACCGCACGGGTGAACGCTTCGGTGTCGCGTTCCCCGAATTCCTGGACCGCCAGCGCCAATTCGCTCTGGCTGGTTCGGACTTCGTTGTCCACGTCCACCACGATCTTCTTGGACAGATCGTCGAGCGCGTCGATCGACACCGTCGCCAGCGCATTCGGGTCGGAAGGGTCCACTCGCTGGGCGGCGGCGAACTCCGCCTCCCGGCGCTGACGCCGTCGCCGACTCGTCCACAGCCACAGCACGAGCACCGCAAGGGCCAGGATCGCCATCACGATCAGGAAGGCGAGCAGGGAAAAACCTTGACCCGACTCGCTGGTCCCGCCGTCGCCCAGACCTTCGGCGGTGGCCACGGCGGCGCCGGCCAGATCGCCGCGCCGCAGCGCCGGCTCGATCACATCGCGTTGCAGGGCTTGGGCCTTGGACTGTGACATGATCGGCCGCGGCACCTGAAAGGCGTAGGCACGTTCTTCGGTGGCCACCGCCAGCAAGGCATCCCGTTCGCCGAAGTCGCTCAATTGCATCGTGGCCGTCGCCCAAGCCTGTGCCGACTGCCCGAACGTCTCGACGTAGACGACCCAGAGGCGGATGCGTTCCTTGTCGTAGAGATCCGAGAGTGCGTTCTCGACGTCCACGCGCTCAGTCGGGGTCAGCGCATCGGCCTGGTCGGTGACGTAGTCCGGGATGCGGAACGGCGGATCCGCGACAGCGCTGGGCGCGCACAACAGCCCGGCGGTCAGTACGGCGAGCAGCAGGCTGAGCAGGCGGGGGACACGCATAGTCGCCAATCTAGTGCCGTGGAGCCCGCGACTGGGATTACTCCGGCGTTCGGCCTGGCAGACTGAGCCCCGGTGTCCATCGATCTCACGCAAGTTGATCCCTACAGCGAATTCGATCGCCAGCGCATGGTGGTCGAACCGCCGAAGGCTGCCGTGCTGCCGGGCACGTCGAGCGAGCACCGCACCGCCTTTGCCCGAGACCGGGCCCGCGTGTTGCACTCCGCGGCGTTGCGCCGGCTGGCTGACAAGACCCAGGTGGTCGGGCCGCGGCAGGGTGACACTCCGCGCACTCGGCTCACCCACTCCCTGGAGGTGGCCCAGATCGGCCGCGGAATGGCAGTCGGTTTGGGTGCCGACCCCGACCTCGTCGACCTGGCCGGGCTGGCCCACGACATCGGACATCCGCCATACGGGCACAACGGCGAACGGGCACTCAATGACCTCGCCGAGACCTGCGGCGGTTTCGAGGGCAACGCGCAGAACTTTCGGATCCTGACCCGGCTTGAACCCAAAGTGCTTGATACACGGGGAGGTGAGCCGCGCAGCGCGGGACTGAACCTCACCCGTGCCGCGCTGGACGCGGTGACGAAGTATCCGTGGTATCGATCCTCGGAGAATGGCAAGTTCGGTTTTTACGCCGACGACGCCGCAGCCGCGGCCTGGGTGCGCGGTGATGCGCCCGACCGTGCACCGTGCCTGGAGGCGCAGATCATGGACTGGGCCGACGACGTCGCCTACTCCGTGCACGATGTCGAAGACGGCGTGACCTCCGGCCGAATCGACCTGCGGGTCCTTGCCGACGATGACGCGGTCAGCGCACTGGGTCGGCTGGGGCAGTCGCACGGCATGGGCGGCGGCTTGGCGGCGGGCGACCTGGTCGAGGCGGCTGAGCGCCTATCGATGTTGCCTGCGGTGGCCGCCGTCGGCAAATACGACGCCACGCTGTCGGCCGCAGTGGCATTGAAGACGATGACCAGCGAGCTGGTGGGTCGATTCGCGTCGTCGGCCATCACCGCCACCCGCGATGCGCTCGGTCCGGGGCGGTTGGTGCGCTATCGCGGCGACCTCGAGGTGCCCGCAGTGGTGCGGGGGGAGGTAGCGGTGCTGAAAATCCTGGCGTTGCAGTTCATCATGTCCGACCCGCGGCATCTGGATCTGCAGGCTCGACAGCGCGAACGAATCCACGCGGCGGTTGAGTTCGTCCTGGCCGGTGCGCCTGCGACGCTGGATCCCCTGTTCGTCCCGCGATTCAACGCCGCCGCCGACGACCCGGCACGGCTGCGAGTGGTGATCGACCAGGTGGCATCGGTCACCGAAGGGCGCTTGGAGCGGATCCAACCCGCGTAGGTGCTGCCGGCGCGGGCTCTAGACTGGCCGGGTGGCGTTCGACGGGGCACGGGGACGGGGCAGGATTCCCGATCGCGACATCGCTGCCATCCGCGAGCAGGTGAACATCGAGGATCTCGTGGGCGAGTACGTTCAGCTGCGCCGCGCGGGTGCGGATTCACTGAAGGGGCTGTGTCCCTTCCATGACGAGAAATCTCCCTCGTTCCACGTCCGGCCCAATCACGGACACTTCCACTGCTTCGGGTGCGGGGAAGGGGGGGACGTGTATGCGTTCCTGCAGAAGATCGAGCACGTCAGCTTCGTCGAGGCAGTCGAACTGCTGGCCGACCGCGTCGGCTACACCGTCACCTACAGCGGAGCGTCGACGACCAATGTGCAACGTGACCGGGGCAGTCGCAGCAGGCTGTTGGCCGCCAACGCCGCCGCTCAGGAGTTCTATGCCGCCGCGCTGCGATCCGGCGAAGCTGCCCCAGCCCGCCAGTACCTGACCGAGCGCCATCTCGACGCCGAGGCCGCCGCGCGCTTCGGCTGCGGTTTCGCGCCGTCAGGCTGGGAATCGCTGACAAAGCACTTGCTGCGCAAGGGGTTCGAGTTCAAGGAGCTCGAGGCGGCCGGTTTGTCCAGAGAGGGACGCCGCGGCCCCATGGACCGATTCCACCGGCGATTGCTGTGGCCGATCAGAGCCAGTGGCGGCGAAGTCATCGGGTTCGGTGCCCGGCGCATCTTCGATGACGACCCGATGGAGGCCAAATACGTCAACACCCCCGAGACGGTGCTGTACAAGAAGTCCGCGGTGCTGTTCGGCCTCGATCTGGCCAGGCGCGACATCGCCAAGTCCCACCGCGCGGTGGTCGTCGAGGGCTACACCGACGTGATGGCTATGCACCTGGCCGGCGAGACGACGGCCGTAGCCTCCTGCGGCACCGCCTTCGGCGACGGACATTTGGCGCTGCTGCGACGGCTGATGATGGACGACAACTGGTACCGCGGCGAGCTGATCTTCGTGTTCGACGGTGACGCGGCGGGTCAGGCGGCGGCACTGAAGGCGTTCGACGGCGATCAGCAGGTGGCCGGAAAGTCTTTCGTGGCGATCGCTTCCGACGGCATGGATCCGTGTGATCTACGGCTGAAGTCTGGTGAAAGCGCACTGCGGGATCTGGTGGCGCGGCGGATTCCGATGTTTGAATTCGCGGTCCGCAGCCTGATCCCGGAGGGGGACGTCCTGGACAACGATCCGCAGGCACAGGTCGACGCGTTGCGTCGTTGCGTGCCACTGGTCGCGCGAATCCGGGACTATGCGCTGCGCGACGAATACGCGCGCCGGCTTGCCGGGTGGACGGGCTGGCGCGACGAGGGGCAGGTGCTCTCCCGGGTGCGCGAGGAGGCGGGCAAGCGCGGTATGCCCGACCGGAAGCGCCGTCGGGGCACTCAGGCCGAGGCGGCCCCGCCGCCGGGGCCGCGCGATCCTGCAGCGCGGGCCGCAGAACGTCCTGATCCTGCCGACCCCGTGTTGTGGCCGCAGCGCGAAGCTCTCAAGTCTGCGTTGCAATACCCGGCGCTGGCCGGTCCGGTGTTCGATTCGCTGGCAGCGGAGACCTTCGTCCACCCCGGCTACGCGGCTGTCCGGGCCTCGATCCAAGCCGCTGGCGGCACGTCGGCCGGCATGGCGGGGGCGCAATGGATCGAGGCTGTGCGGGAGCAGACTGACTCGCCGCTGGCTGCCAGCCTGGTCAACGAACTGGGCGCCGAGGCCATCAACGCAGACGACGAGAGGCTGCCGCGCTACATCGGGGGCGTGCTGGCTCGACTCCAGGAGGTGTGGATCGGCCGCCAGATCGCCGAGGTCAAGTCGAAACTGCAGCGGATGTCGCCAGTAGAGCAGGGAGATGAGTACCACGCCCTGTTCGGTGACCTGGTGGCGATGGAAAGTTACCGGCGCGGCCTGCTCGAACAGGCAAGCGGCGACGACCTTACTGCGTAACCAAGCCGGTGGGGTTATGATACGCCCAGCGGTCGGGACGCTTGGTAATTACTGAGAAGGCGAGTTGGCGATGTTTGTGAACACTATCCGGACCAATGGCTCTCGGCTGATCGCCGGCGCCTTTGCGGCCGCCGCCGTGGTCGTTCCCCTCTACACGGCTCTGAGCAGCATCGACGCCACGCCGGAGGTGACGGCCAACCCGGGAGGCTGTCTGGCGTGGTTCGGCAACAAAGATGACGGCAATTGCATGGGCCAATCCAACAACACCGGTTTCACGATCGGCAGCCCCAACATCGGGCTGGGTGGGCCATTCGGCGTCGGCATCTATACCTCACCGCTGTTGCCGGGCACCACGATCACGCGCGAGTTCGGCTAGCGGGTTCTCCCCGCTGCCTTTTCCGGCTCAAGGACCTCCGTGCCGGAGTCGATCGGTGTCAGCGTGACCAGAGTCGGGTCGGGCGACACCCGGTCGGCGATCTTGCGCCGTCCCGCGTCGATCACCGCTTTCGCGGCAGGGCTGCCCGTGATCGCCCGATACGTCCCGGCGATCTGTTCGTAGCGTTTCTTGCCGGCCTTGGTGCCCAGCACGTAGCCGACGGCCAACACGGCGACATACCCGATCACAGGGCTCCTCCAGTTTTCTCTCGTTGATCGTCTTGATCGTCTGACATTTTCCACTACTACCGGTCCATCCTGCCCTACGGTGCCGCACCGCGCGCCCCGCGAGCCCGGCCGGGCGGGCATTGGCACCTCCCAGCAGGCATCAGTTAAGGTGCTTTCTGGCCCGTGGCGTAGCGACCGCGGCCAGGGCAATCCCCTGTAGCTCAATTGGCAGAGCATTCGGCTGTTAACCGAAGGGTTGTTGGTTCGAGTCCAACCGGGGGAGCTTCCCGTATCACGGTTCGGCACCGATGACGAGCGCTCTGGCTGTAGCGTTGCGCCTCGCGACCTACGCCGACAGACAGGGGGATTTCGGTGGACCACACTGTCAGCACCGGTGGTGGAGCCAGCAAGTCCCGGCGGTACCTTCTTGGCGCGATTCCGGTGGCTGCGTTTGCCGTGGCGGCGTGCTCGTCGGAGAACTCCGATGACTCAGTCATGCAGGAGAATCCCCCCAAACCGAGGCCCGCGACGCCCGAAGAGGCGATTCAGGTGCTGATGGACGGCAACAACCGCTTCAAGGCGCGCGAACCTCAGATTCGCAACACCGCTCAGATCGATGCCATCTGGAGCGACGTCACCGGCGGTCAAGAGCCGTTCGCCTCGGTCCTGGGGTGCGCCGACAGCCGGCTGGCGCCGGAGGTGATATTCGACCAGTTCGTGGGTGATGTCTTCGTCGTCCGTGAGGCGGGCAACATCGCTGCGTCGCCCACGAACCTTGGCAGCCTCGAATTCGGTCAGGCGGTCCTGAAGTCGAAGGCACTTGTCGTGCTTGGCCATTCGTCGTGTGGTGCGGTGAAAGCGGCGTTCGAAAACGCAACGCCCGGCGGCAACATTCAAGCGATCGTCGACGCGATCAGGCCTGGAATTGTGGGCGCATCCGATCTCGACGATGCCATCGTGCGCAATGTGCGCGCAACGATCGACACGGTGCGCGCGGACAGCAAGCTGCTCGATGACGCCGAAAAGTCAGGCGCGATCAAGATCGTGGGGGCCTTTTACGACATCAAGACCAGCCGGGTGCGCCTGCTCTAGGTACACCCGCGTCCCTGGCCCCGGGCGAATGCGGGTGCGCGCGCCCGCGACCTAGCCGGCGTGCTCCTCGGCGTGCGAAATGTGCTCCGGGTGCAACATTTCGGCGTCGCGAAGCTGCTCGGGGATACCGAACCCGTCGACAAGCGTCTCGGCGTGGGGCCGCAGCCGCCTACAGCGGTCATTGATGCCGCGGGTGACGGCCTTGGAGCGTTCAGTCGACAGAAAGCGGTGCTCGACGAACCACGCTTTGTCGTTCTCGATCACCGAAAGCGCATAAAGGTCGCACACCATTTCGAGGATCTCGCGGGCTTCTTTGTGCTCGCAGCCGTCGATACCGGCGACGAAGGCCTCCAGAATGGTCCGGTCGATGTGCGCGGTGGCCGCATGCATCACATGATCTTGCACAGCGTTGAACGCGTCGAAAGCGCTCATCTCCCTGGACTTTCCCTGCAGCCGCCGAGCGAGGGAAGCCAATGAGTACTCCTCGCGATCCTCGAACATCTTCATCTGGGTACCGCGGTTGAAGAGGCTGCCTTCCTCTTCGTTGTCCTGGCGGGCGTCCAAGATCCTCTGCATGACGGGTTGGGCATGTGTGCGTTGCAGGACTCGCTCGCCGGCGAAGTTGGCGGCGAACCGCACCCATTCGACCGGGCCCATGCCCTTGACGTCGTCGGCATAGTCGGTCAGCAGTTGCTTGGCCACCAATTGGGTCAGGACGTGGTTGTCACCCTCGAACGTGGTGAACACGTCGGTGTCAGCCTTGAGTGCGATCAACCGGTTCTCGGCGAGATACCCTGCCCCACCGCAGGCTTCCCGGGCCTCCTGAATGGCCCGGGTAGCGTGCCACGTGTTGGCGGCCTTGAGGCCGGCCGCCCGCGATTCCAATTCCCGCTGTTCCTCGGCGTCTGGGTTGTCGGCCGTCTGAAGTTCGTGGCACGTGCTCACCAACTCGTTCTGGGCGAACTGCAGCGCATAGGATTTCGCGATCAGTGGGAACAGCCGGCGTTGATGCATGAGGTAGTCCATGATCAGCACCTCCCGCTCGTCGTCGGGTGCTTCGAACTGCCTGCGTTGCAGGGCGTACCGGGTCGCGATGTCGAGCGCCACCCGGGTGGCCGCCGCGGCGCTGCCGCCGACTGTGACGCGTCCGCGAACCAACGTGCCCAGCATCGTGAAGAAGCGGCGACCGACGTTCTCGATGGGCGAGCTGTAGGTTCCGTCAGGTGCGACGTCGGCGTACTTGTTGAGCAGGTTCTCCCGCGGTACCCGGACGTGATCGAACTGGATCCGGCCGTTGTCCACGCCGGGCAGCCCTCCCTTGTAGTCGCAGTCCGACGTCGTCACGCCCGGCAGGTCTTTGCCATCATCGTCGCGGAGCGGAACCACCAGGCAATGGACGCCGTGATTCTCGCCATCGGGGGTGATCAGCTGTGCGAAAACAGCTGCTATGCGTGCGGTTTGGGCCGCGCCACCGATGTAGTCCTTGCGTGACGACGGGGTGGGGGAGTGGATGACGAACTCCTCGGAGGACGGATCGTAGGTCGCTGTCGTCTCCAGCGCCTGAACGTCGCTGCCATGCCCGGTCTCGGTCATCGCGTAGCAGCCCAGCAGGTCGAGGTCGATGATCCGCTGGACGTAGGCCTCATGGTGACGTTCGGTGCCGAGGTTCTCGATCGCGCCGCCGAACAGGCCCCACTGCACGCCGGCCTTGACCATCAATGAGAGGTCACTCATCGCGAGCATCTCGATGAGGGTCACCGCGGCGCCGACGTCGCCGGTGCCGCCGTGGCCTTTCTTGAAGCCGTCCTCGGCGGCGCCGTCGGCGGCCATGATGCGCAGCTGTTCGTTCACTTTTGCGCGTGCGATGTTGGTGTTCGGCGTGTAGTGCGGCCTGAAGATTTCGTTGGACAGTCTCTTGCGAACGTCGTTCTTCACGTCGCGAAAGCGGCCGTCGAGGGCATTGCGTAGATGCTCCGCAGTGGTGGTCATAACCTGACGGTAGCCCGATGGAAGCGGAAGCAAAATGTGATGTGGCAAACCTAGGTGATCCTGACTGTTGCGACGGATCGATAACAGGGTTCAATCGACACCATGACAGGACTTCCTGAGCCACCGCGGTCGCCGACGGGTATGCCACACGTCATCGGTCACCGGCACGCCGACGTCACCGGAGGGTGGCTGCGGGCCGCGACGTTCGGCGCGATGGACGGCCTGGTGAGCAACACCGCTCTCATCGCCGGCGTCGCAGCGAGCGCATCAGCCCAAACCGTTGTGGTCAGTGGAATCGCCGGTTTGCTGGCAGGTGCGTTTTCGATGGCGTTGGGGGAATACACCTCGGTGACGACAGCCAACGAACAAATCGACTCCGAGGTGGTGGTTGAACGCAGTTCATTCCGCAAGGATCCGGCGGCCGAGCGGGCGGAGTTGGTGGCGATGCTCACTGACATGGGAATGTCGTCGGAGACCGCCGCGGCGGCGTCCGACGAGATCCATCGGGACGAAACCCGGGCCCTGAACTTCCACCTGGTGCAGGAGCTCGGGGTGGACCCCCGGGAGAAGCCGTCCCCCTGGGTGGCGGCGGGCTCGTCGTTCGTCTTGTTCGCGATCGGCGCGGTGATTCCGTTGATCCCGTACCTGCTGGGCTACGGGTCGCTGTGGCTCGGTCTTGCGTTCGGCGGTGTCGGGCTTCTTGTCGTCGGCGGCGCCGCGGCTAGGATCACCCGCCGCCCGCTAGCGCTCGGATCGTTGCGGCAGTTGACTTTGGGCGCAGTGGCGATCGGCACCACCTACCTTGTCGGGTATCTGGTTGGGGGTGTCGTCACCTGACGTCGAAGGGTGGCTGCCCGAGTACTGGGACATCGACGTGGACTTTGGTTGCGGTTCCGTTGGTGCCGATGGCCAGGACATCGAAATTGTCGTATTGGACTTCGTAGCCGGCGCCTGGTGCTGAGGCGGCTTCCTGCGCTTGGGCCGTGGGGCGATATTCGAACGCGTTGTCGGTGAGCAGCACGGTGCCCTTGAGGCCGCCGCTGATCTCGTAGCGCGCGACGGTGGCGGGGTCGATGTCTAGCTCCCCCGACACCAGCCCGTTGTCGAAGTCGATGGTGGTGAGCGTGTAGGTCGCCGAACCGATCGGCGAGGGTGCGGGATCCTGCGGAGCCGGAGATGGATCTTCGGGCACGGGCACGGGCACGGGCGCGGGCGCGGGCGCGGGCGGGGGTGGGGGATTCTGAGGTGGGGTCGCCGCGTCGGTGAAGACGGTCTCGTAGGCAGTTTTGAGTTCACCGGTGTGGTCCCAGATCCCCCAGTACGCGCCGGCGAGGCTGGGCCCCTCGAGTTGGGCTCGGCTGGGGAGGTCGAACGAACCAAACCAGCTCAGGAAGACTCCGTTATTACGGGCCCAGTCAGTAACCTCATCGAAGTAACGCTGGGCGTTTTCCGGGGTCCCGACCGCTGCCCCATTGGGGTTGGCGGGGTCGGTGTGGCTGGGCCAGCCGGTCTCACTTATCTGCACCTCTTTGCCGCCAGCGATATCGACGATCTGTTGGTGTTCCCATGTCAGCCTGTTCAACGCATTGTCGATAGAAACGCCGCTCCAGAACGGATAGGTATTGTAGTAGACGAAATCGCCTGCATTGATGAGCTTTTGGGGATCGACTTGACCCTCTCGGCCGGGGATCGTGTTCAATAGCGTTTCGGCCTTGAGTGCCGTCACCACCTGAACATCGGGATTGGTCGAGCCGGTCCGGAAGCGGTCCATCAACTCGACGACTCGATCCTCGCTCATCTGACCGTGGTAGATGGTCTCCGAACCGACAATGGCCACATCTACATAGCCCTTGTTGGCGAGGTCGATGAGCTCGTCGACTTCTACTTCGGCCTGGGTCCTGCCGTCCGCTCCGACGAGCGCGTCGTTCCCGGCATCGATCCACGCCCCGGCGTAGACCGTCATTCCCATCTCATCCGCCAGCCGAACCAGGTCCTTGCTGTTGTAGGCAGAAAAAGTCCGAATCCCGTTGGTATAGGCCGCGACCAGATCGAGTCGCTGCTGAATGGTCTCGGCATCCAAGGTGGAGCCGAACACGTCGCCTTCGTCTTCCAGGAACGGCGCGAAATCCAACATGTCCAACTTGTAGACGATGTCGTTCGACGGCTGGTTGCTCGGCGACTCGTCTTCCGGGGGCGTCGGATCGGCTGGCGGTGGCGACTCATTCTGGGGTGGCGTGGGCTCAGTTGGCTGCTGGTCTGGTGGTGGCTGCCCGAGTACTGGGACATCGACGTGGACTTTGGTTGCGGTTCCGTTGGTGCCGATGGCCAGGACGTCGAAGTTGTCGTATTGGACTTCGTAGCCGGCGCCTGGTGCTGAGGCGGCTTCCTGTGCTTGGGCCGTGGGGCGATATTCGAACGCGTTGTCGGTGAGCAGCACGGTGCCCTTGAGGCCGCCGCTGATCTCGTAGCGCGCGACGCTGGCGGGGTCGATGTCTAGCTCCCCCGACACCAGCCCGTTGTCGAAGTCGATGGTGGTGAGTGTGTAGGTCGCCGATTCGATCGACGGTGACGCTTCCAGTGCGGGCGCGGCGCTCAGCGCGTAGCCGCTGACCGGGTCGGCAGGCTTGGGCGTCGGCATGGCGGTGTCGGCGGCATCGCCAAGCAGATACCGGATCCGTTGCCAGGCGGCAAACATCAACTGGTTATAGAAATCCGGCGCAAACGGATTCAGCGGCGCTTCCCCCACCGGCACCTCCCAGCCGAACAATCCCAATACCCCGGCCAGCACGCGTTTGATCACCGGCACCGACCCGGGCGCGACCTCAGCGGGGATCGCGGCTGCGCCGGTTCTTTGACCTGTCGTTGTTGGCGGTGACAGCTGCACCCAGTCGTCGTCAGCCGCGACACCCACACCGACGTCGTCAACCGGGGTGTGCGTAGTTTCCTCGATGTCGGAAACATCGGGCGATCCGATCGTGTCGTCGACTCTCAGGCCCGTCGACGATGTAATCGACCGGGCATCGGTATCCGACCTCGACTCGGTCACGACGGCCGCCGGGTCAGCTGGGATAGGGGCTACCGCCTCGGCGGCGCCCCCGGAATCCGATGTCCCGGGTGTAACGGAGGCCGATAACGCTTCTGTCGGCTGCTCGGGTGACTGTTCGGGGGACTGGTCGGCGGATTGTCCGGGGGACTGGTCGGCGGATTGTTCGGCGGATTGTTCGGGGGACTGGTCGGCGGATTGTTCGGCGGATTGCTCGGGCGCGAACTCGGGGGTCGAGGAGGCCTCGGCAGCGGCATCATCGTCGCTGATGTCGACCTCGGCCTCGATAGTCGAGCCCTGGTCGCTCTCGGTGGTGCCGTGGGGCCTCGACGCCGAGGGTGAGTCCCAAGCGGGGGCGCCCTGCTCGCCGCTGTCGGCGGACGCGGCGCTCTGAACTCCTTCGTCGGTCGCCTGGTCGGTCGCCTCGTCGGCCGCCCCTCCGGTCTCGGTGGCCGAACTCGGCGCGTTGGAGCTCGTCTGAGTGGTGTCCGGGGCGCCGTGTGCGGTTCCCAGCCCGCCGAACAGCGCACCGCCCACCCCAAGCGCAATGGCCAAGGCCCCGACCCGCCCTATATGGCGGCCGTATTCGCCGATTCTCCGATGTGCGCCTCCGCGCCGCCGCGCGCCGTCCACGAGAATCTCGCCAACCATGCTCAATCTCCGACACCCTAATCGCATTGCAGCACTGCACAGGTCGCGATGAGAACCCGCACGGCGATGCCCGACCTCACACCGTATCGCTGTTGTTCAGCTCGTGGTTGCGGTCCGGAGTATTCAGTGGCTGCTGTGATTCGGGGTTTCGCCGTGCAGCGCCGCGGGTGTCGGCGTTGCCGCGTCCGCGACCAGATGGCGCAGCACGGTGACGGCCTCTGCGAGGCATTGCCGCTCTGCCTCGCTGAGCCGCTCGAGGTGCGGGTTGATGGCCGCACCTCTATCCAGTCGGACTTGTCGCAACGTTGCGACTCCGACCGCGGTGATTCGGATCAGCACCGCGCGCGCGTCATGAGGGTCAGGCGTGCGGGCCACCAGTCCCGCATCTTCGAGCCGGCGGATTTGGGTGGTCATCGTGGGCTGGGAGCAGTGGTCGAGTGCGGCCAGGTCGGAGATGCGCGTCTCACCCTGGTCCTCGATGGTGGATAGCAGGCGGGCTTGCGCGTAGGGGATCGGCATTCGGACCCGCTGATTGGCCAGCCGGTTGATGCGGGCCACCACCGCGAGTAGGTCTGCGCCAAGTGTCGAGGGCATACCCTACCATTGCATAGGGTGACTATGCATACCAATCCTGTGCGCCGGCGCCGCCTGGCCACCCCCGGCGTACAGGTTCGGGAGCCCGCGACTGGCAGAATCGTGAAATGACCTCGGCCAGGCTGGAGAGCACCCCTCCACGGACTGGCTCGCTTCAACCAGTCGAGCTTGCTCAAGCCGCCGTGATGGCGGCGCTCTGTGCGGCCATCGCGATCATCGCCGTCGTGGTCCCGTTTGCGGCGGGGCTGTCCCTGTTGGGGACGGTCCCGATGGGCCTACTCGCCTACCGGTATCGACTCCGAGTGCTGATCGCCGCGACGGTCGCCGGTGGTCTGGTCGCCTTCCTCATCGCCGGCATGGGCGGGTTCATGACGGTGGTCAATTGCGCCTACATCGGCGGGTTGACCGGCATCGTCAAGCGACGTGGTCGCGGCACCCCGACGGTCGTCGCATCCGCGCTCGTCGCCGGCGCCCTGTTCGGTGTGGCCACGGTCATCGCGTTGGCGGTCCTGAGTCGGCTGCGCAACCTGATCTTCGAATCGGTCACCGCCAACGTCACCGGAACGGCCGCTATCCTCGCCCGAATCCCTGGGATGCAGGGTGCCGCAGAGCGAATGAAACAGGACTTTGCCATCGCGCTGACCTATTGGCCGTATCTGTTCTTTCTCTCCGGCGTCCTCAGCATCACCCTGGTCAGCCTGGTCGGTTGGTGGGCGTTGTCACGAGTGCTGTCGCGCCTCACCGGCGTTCCCGACGTGCACAAACTGGAGTCCTCAACGGACTCCGGCCCGATAGCGCCAGTTCCGTTGTGGCTAAACAATGTTCGGTTCCGATATCCCAGGTCGGATCACGACGCGCTTGGCCCGGTCTCGCTGTCGGTGCAACCCGGCGAACACCTGGCGGTCACCGGTGCCAACGGATCGGGCAAGACGACGCTGATGCTCGTTCTGTCGGGTCGTGATCCCACCGGGGGAGCCGTCGAGCGGCCCGGCGCAGTGGGTTTGGGCCAACCCGGCGGTACCGCGGTGGTGATGCAGCACCCCGAAAGCCAGGTACTGGGCACCCGGGTAGCCGACGACGTGGTCTGGGGCCTGCCGCCGGGCACTGCGACCGATGTCACACAATTGCTGTCCGAGGTGGGACTTGACGGGATGGCCGAGCGGGACACCGGCGGGCTCTCGGGTGGGGAACTGCAGCGGCTGGCGGTGGCCGCGGCGCTGGCTCGCGAGCCGGCGTTGCTGGTCGCTGACGAAGTCACCAGCATGGTCGACCAGCAAGGTCGGGAAGCCCTGATGTCGGTGCTGTCCGGGCTTACTCAGCGTCACCGGACGTCGCTGGTGCACATCACGCACTACAACGACGAGGCCGACGCCGCCGACCGCGCGGTCAAACTCACCGGGAGTGGCTGGCCCGCCGCCGATGCCGGTGACATGGTGGACACCGCGCAGGCACCGGCGGCCACGGTGGTGGCCGACAAACCCCGCGGCGCGCCTTTGCTCGAACTGACCGCTGTCTGCCACGAGTACGGCAGTGGAACACCCTGGGCCAAGAGGGCGTTGAGCGACATCGACTTCGCGGTGCACGAGGGAGATGGAATCTTGATTCACGGGCTGAACGGGTCCGGAAAGTCGACCCTGGCCTGGATCATGGCCGGTCTTACGGTCCCTACCTCAGGCAGCTGTCTGCTCGACGGCACTCCGGTGTCCGATCAGGTCGGTGCGGTTGCGATGTCGTTCCAGGCGGCACGGCTACAGTTGATGCGCAGCCACGTGGCGCTGGAGATCGCCTCGTCGGCCGGCTTCTCGATGTATGACCAGTCCAGGGTGACCGATGCGCTGAACACCGTCGGTCTCGCACCGACGTTCGCCGCCCGCCGCGTCGATGAGCTCAGTGGCGGACAGATGCGGCGGGTGGTACTGGCGGGTCTGCTGGCCCGCTCGCCTCGCGCGCTCATCCTCGACGAGCCGCTGGCCGGGCTGGACGCCGCCTCCCAGCGTGGACTCTTGGGACTTCTCATCGAACTTCGCCGCCGCAAGGGTTTGACCGTCGTGGTGATCTCGCACGATTTCGGGGGACTGGAGGAACTTTGTCCCCGGACCCTGCACCTGCGGGACGGGATGCTGGCCGCTGCGCCGACGGCCGCTGAGGATCTGTCATGACCGCGAGATCGGCCACCCGAACGCAGCGCAGGCAAGTTGTGCTGCTGCGGCCAGTGCCCGGCCGGACCGTCATCCACGATCTCTGGGCCGGCTCGAAGCTGCTCATCGTCGGGGGAATCGGTGTGCTGCTGACGTTCTATCCGGGCTGGGTGCCCATCGCTGCCGTCGCATTGCTCGTTATCGCTGCAGCCGCGGTAGCGCGGATCCCGCGGGGCGTGCTGCCTACGGTGCCGCGGTTGTTGTGGTGGTTGCTAGCGCTGGGCGCACTCACCGCCACTGCCGCCGGTGGCAGCCCGGTCATCACGGTCGGCTCGGCGGATATCGGCCTGGGCGGCCTGCTCAACTTCCTGCGCATCACCGCGCTGTCGATCGTGCTGCTCGGCCTTGGTGCGATGGTGTCCTGGACGACCAACGTTGCCGAGGTCGCGCCGGCGGTGGCGACGCTCGGCCGTCCGCTGCGCCCTTTCCGGGTGCCGGTCGACGACTGGGCGGTGACGCTTGCGCTGGCGCTGAGGGCATTTCCGATGCTCATCGATGAATTCCGGGTGCTCTATGCGGCCCGGCAGCTGCGGCCCAAGGAAATCGGTGCCACCAGGCGGGCACGACAGCGGCGCTGGGCCTCTGAGCTGATCGACCTGTTGGTCGCAGCCATCACCGCGGCGTTGCGTCGTGCAGACGAGATGGGTGACGCGATCACAGCTCGAGGGGGCGCCGGACAGATTTCGGCGGCTCCGACGCGGCCGAAACGTCGGGATTTCGTGGTATACGCAGTCGTCCTGGTGATATGCGGAGCCGCCTTGGCGCTTGAATTGACCGTGCTGGGTACCAGCGGCGTGCGCCGCTGATGCGCTGGGCGGGGTCGCTACGGTGAACACGTGACGGGATACCGGCGGGTCGATGCCGACTTCCTTGCGCTGCCACGCAACGAACTGACCGACGCGGCGCTCTCGGCGGCGGTGCAGGCCGGAGCAAGCTACGCGGACCTTCGAATCCACCGGATCGCGACGGAGACGATGCAGCTGCGGGACGGTGCACTGGAATCCGCGGTTGTCAACGACGAGATCGGGCTGGCGGTGCGGGTCATTGTCGACGGTACCTGGGGCTTCGCCTCGCACGCCGCGCTCAGCGTCGCGACTGCCGCCGAGACGGCGCGGCGGGCGGTCAAGGTGGCGACCATTCTGGCTGATTTGAACGCCGAACCCATCGAATTGGCTCCTGAACCCATCTACCGCGATGCGTCCTGGGTTTCGCCCTACCGTATCGACCCGTCGCAGGTTGCCGCGGAGGACAAGGTCGCGGTGCTCGAGGACTATTCGGCTCGGCTGCTGTCATCCGATGGTGTGGACCACGTTTCGGCCTCGCTGCACACCGTCAAGGAGCAGACGTTCTACGCCGACACCTTCGGATCGTCGATAACCCAGCAGCGGGTGCGCGTGCTGCCGAAGCTCGAGGCGTTCACCGTCGACACCGTGACCGGGACGTTCGACACCATGAGCACTCTGGCGCCGCCCACCGCGCGGGGCTGGGAAGCGGTCGAGGGTGACGAGGTGTGGGACTGGACGAGCGAGCTGGCTCTGCTGCCCTCGTTGCTGGCCGAGAAGGTCAAGGCACCCAGCGTGACCGCCGGGCCGACTGATCTGGTGATCGATCCGAGCAACCTGTGGCTGACGATTCACGAATCGATAGGCCATGCCACCGAGTACGACCGGGCGATCGGTTACGAAGCTGCCTATGCCGGAACGTCTTTTGCCACGCCAGACAAGCTGGGCTCGATGCAGTACGGCTCGCCGGTGATGAATGTGACTGCCGACCGTACGGTCGAGCACGGCTTGGCCACCGTGGGTTTCGACGACGAGGGAGTCCGTGCGCAGAGCTGGGATCTGATTCGCGACGGAGTATTCGTCGGCTATCAGCTCGACCGGGTCTTCGCGGCACGGCTGGGGGTGTCCCGCTCCAACGGGTGCTCCTACGCCGACTCCGCCCGTCACGTACCCATCCAGCGGATGGCCAACGTTTCGCTGCGAGCAGGATCCGATGACCTGAGCACCGACGACCTGATCGGGAGGGTGGCCGACGGCATCTACGTCGTCGGTGACAAGTCGTGGTCGATCGACATGCAACGCTACAATTTCCAGTTCACCGGACAGCGCTTCTTCCGGATCCGCGGCGGCAAGTTGGACGGCCAGGTTCGCGATGTCGCGTACCAAGCCACTACCACCGACTTCTGGGGCGCACTGGACGTCGTTGGCGGACAGTCGACTTGGCGTTTGGGAGGCGCATTCAACTGCGGCAAGGCGCAGCCGGGCCAGATCGCTGCGGTGAGTCACGGCTGTCCCTCAGCGCTCTTTCGGGGTATCACCGTGCTGAACACACGTGAAGAGGGCGGGCGGCAGGCGTGATCGACGCACAGCAAGTGATCGATCTCGCGCTGGCCGAAGCCCGTCGACTGGGCAGAGCGGACGAGACGGTCGTAGTGGTTACCGATCGCGTCGACGCGACGCTACGGTGGGCCAACAACACCATGACCACCAACGGTGAATCAACAAGCCGCGCAACCACGTTCATTTCGATAGCGCGGCAGGGTGGTCCGGCGCGCGTCGGCAGCGTGCGGTCCAGCTCCGAGGACCCGAAAGCTATCGCGGGTTTGGTGGCGGCCTCCCAACATGCCGCAGCAGCTGCCCCGCCGGCCACAGACGCAGCGCCGCCACTTCCGGCTGTGGATGTCCCGCGCGACTGGGATGCGCCGATTCCCGGCACCGGGGCCGATGTTTTCCTCGGTGCGGCCGCCGAACTAGCGCAGGGCTTCCGTAGTGCGTCGCGAAGTGGAGCCGCCCTCTTCGGGTACGCGCGGCACGCGATCGAGACGACATTCGTCGCGACCTCAGGCGGGCTGCGCAGACGGTTCACTCAGCCGACTGGCGCCGTGGAGATCAACGCCAAACGTGACGGTGCCAGCGTATGGGCGGGTCTCGGCACGCCTGATTTCAATTCTGTGCCAATAGATTCGATGCTTGATGAACTCGATACCCGGCTGTCGTGGTCGCGTCGCACCATTGAACTGCCGGCCGACCGCTACGAGACGATCATGCCGCCGTCCACGGTGGCCGACATGATGATCTACCTGGCATGGACGATGAGTGGCCGCGGTGCGCAGGAGGGGCGGACCGCGTTGGCTGCGCCCGGTCGCGGGACTCGGGTGGGGGAGAGGCTGACGGCCTTGCCGCTGACGCTGTACTCCGATCCCTGGGCAAGGGGTCTGGAGTGCGCGCCGTTCATTGCGACGCCGAGTTCCTCGGAGCGCGCCTCGGTGTTCGACAACGGGATGGCCATCGATCGAGTCGACTGGATTCGGGAAGGCGTCATCAACGCGCTGGCCTATCCGCGGGCGGCGGCCGCGGAATTCGATGCACCGGTGGCGGTGGGCGCCGACAACCTGTTGATGACCGCCGGTCTGGAGAAGCCCCCGGGACTGCAGGACATGATCGCCGAGACCGAACGGGGGCTCTTGTTGACGACGCTGTGGTACATCCGTGAGGTCGATCCGTCGGTATTGCTGCTCACCGGTCTGACTCGGGATGGGGTGTACCTGGTCGAAGACGGCGCGGTCACGGCCGCGGTCAACAACTTCCGGTTCAACGAGAGTCCGTTGGACCTGTTGCGTCGCGCCACCCAAGCCGGCGTCAGCGAGATCACCCTGCCGCGGGAGTGGGGAGACTGGGCGACACGCGCGCAGATGCCCGCGCTGCGGATTCCCGATTTTCGTATGTCCTCGGTTAGCCAGGCGCAGTGATCCTTGGTCGGCGTCGCCGACCGTTCGTCGAGAACGCAAGTCTTCGAGCTGACCCGGACGCGGTCGATCGAGAGGAGGGCCAGAAGGTCTTCGCTTGATGACCGATATGCGACCATGGTGGCCGCGCAGTTCGCGTCGGGGCGGTAGCTCAGTTGGTTAGAGCCGTGGACTCATAATCCATTGGTCGCGGGTTCGAGCCCCGCCCGCCCCACTTCGGAGCGTGTCCGACCCGAGGGCGTGTTGAGCGGCCGGTTATCAGCAGTGCTCAAAGACTGCGGGCCCACCTCGACGCCCGAGCCGGTGACGGCCGATGGTGGAGATCCCGGCCTACTGAGCGGAGGCGGTCGGAAACTGGCTCCCCCCCCAGCAAACCGACCGCCTCCTGGTTACATTTAACCCCAATGTCGCCCACAGCAACAGCCTCGCGGCACAACGTAGTGGCCTCTGAATAGCATCGTATTGCTCTTGGCGGATGGTATGGCAAACAAATTGGCAGCCGCGATCCGGACGACTCTCATCCAGTGATGGCAAAGACAAAGTTGCACGGGCAATTCTTGGCGCGCCCTCAGGTCAGGCTCAGGGAGCCGGTACATCATCGTTCTCAGCGCCTGAGAAGAAGCGCCCGACGGAGATGTGAACCCTCCGTCGCGGACGTGCTGAGTGGAGGCGGTCGGGTCACTCCGGTCCCCCCGATAATCCGAGAACTTGACCGCCTCCTCAGTACGGCAGGGCTCGACGCTCGCTATGTGCGCATGAAATTCAGCGTGAAAGACGCCCCAGAGTTCGCGTTGGTGTAGGTCATGGCCATTTGCGCGCCGTCAATCCGCCCGGACATCGTCCCATCGGTGGGGACGCACCACAATGGTCCCGCGCTCACGGCGCCGGTGTAGCTACCTGAGAAGGTCCCGGTGGCCGGGTCGACAACGAAGTCGGATTCAATGGCGAGTTCACACTTGCCGGCGCCAGCCGCTTCTTCGGCGAAACTGACGATCCGGCCATCGCGGATCACCACCGTCGCTGTCGAAGGTAAGTCCCCCGCAACATAGGTGCCGTCGAAATTGGTGTTCTCGCCGCCTGGCTGTCCGCTGGGGGGACCGAATTTGTACGGTCCCAAAGTCAGCTCGTCAGGTTTGACCTTGCAGTAATAGATCGTTTCTTCCTTCTCGAACTGTACTTTCATCCTGCTCTGCATTGTGGGCTGGTTGAGTTCGTAACTGACGGGTCTTCCAAGCGCGCGGTCGCAATCTCCCTCACACTCGATCGTGCCGTGATCGGCGCCAGGGAACGCGGGGACGAACGTCCACGTGGTAGGGGTCTTGAGCGGAGGCTCGTCCCCGCTGATCCTCTGCCATGGCCGGGCCAGCATGTCCTTATCGCAGCCCCCAGACGCCCCGTCTGTTGCTGACGGAGACGCATCTTGCTGGGTGGTTGGCGAACTGGGCGTGGAAGGGGTGCTGCTGTCACAACCGGACAGGGTTGCAGCCAGCACACATGCAAGCGCCGCCATAGACCCAACTATCGTTTTCATGACGCCCATGATCGGCCTAGATTTGCCGGATTGTGCGCGATACTCAGAATCCTCGGCAAGACGACCTACATCCAGATGATGGCGGTGTCGGGCTCCCGAGGCGTCGCCAACGGATGGCTGCGGCCGAGCAGGTTGCCACTGATAGTGGCGCAGAACCGGTACATCGGCAGGTCGAAGATGCGGTTGCTCATCGGCCGCTCGATGAAGTACCCGATCCGCTCCGCCACGATGAACAACACCATGAGCAGCAGTCCGAGTCCGATGCTGGCAACCTCATGGCTGGCGTCGTAACGATTGAAGGCCACCATGGCGAACAGCCAGGTCATCACACGTATGAACAGGTCGTAGTGGACTGGGATGGGCTGATTGCGGATGCGCTCCAGTCCGCCCTGCGATGCGGTGAGTGCGGTATTCACCGACATCAACATCACTCGGGCCTGGTAGTCGATATGCCCACCTGCCAACAGGCTTTGAACGTCCTTGGCCTGGAGGTTGAGCAGGTCGGTAGCGGTCGCCCCAGGTGGGTCCTGCTCGGTGAGCTCAACAACTCCTGGCGGCGTGGCGACTCCGCGCAATTCGGCGGCCAACGTCCAGGCATAGCGGACCTGCCGGCGACGCATACGGTCCAGGACGGCAGACATGTCCGCCGTCCCGTTGCCGACGGCGGCCAGGTTGTTGTGCCATGCCCGCGAGTCATTTATTACAGCGCCCCACAAGGTGCGCGCCTCCCACCAGCGGTTGTAGGCAGTTGTGTTGCGGAAGCCGATGAAGATCGACGCAGCGACGCCCAGAACCTGCAACCCGGCCGTGGAGTTCTCCATCTGGATGTGGTCGGGAATCGGTATCAGTATGGCGGCGACCACGAGGATCATCAGCATGTCTAGTTTCAGCTGCCACAGCACCAGCCCAACCACCTTGAGGGGGCCGATGCGCCCGACGCTACGGATCATCGCGATCTCTGACCCACGTGGAAGTACACCCGAACGCGGTGGTGATCAGCCCTCGGACGACTCGGACGCAGCCGATGTCGCGCTGTCGCTGTCGCTGGCGCTGTCAGTATCGCTGTCGCTCTCGCCGGAGCCCGATGCACTGTCCTGCCGGGCGTCCGTGCCGATGTCCGCTTCGACTCCGGACTCCTCAGTCTCGACGGACTCGACAGCAGGCTCCGGCTCGTTGCTGAGCTCCGTATCGGGCTCCGCCGCGCTCTCGCCAGACTCGACCGCGTCCACGGCATCGATAAGGGTGGTTTCGTCGGCGCTTTCATCCTCGGCGACGGCGTCGGTCGCTTCCTCTGCGGTGGCTTCGTCCGGTGCGATGTCGTCGGTGGTCTCGGTGGTGCCGTCCGGGGTGTCGGCTGGCTCGTCGACCTCTGCGGTGTCGGTGACCTCGGCGGCGTTGTCCGACTCGGCGGCCTCGGTGGTCTCGGCGGCCTGGTCCGGGGTGTCGGCTGGCTCGGTGGCCTCGGTGGCCTCGGTGGCGTCCTCCGCGGCTCCTTCCATGCCGGTCTGGTCCGCACCGATCGGGGCCAGCGATGTTGCTGCCGGCGCGGACGTCGGCGAGAGCCCGGGAAGCGGGAAGTCAGGCAACGGCGGCAACGGTATCGGGAACCAGCCGAAGGTAACGATGTAGTTGATCTCCTCGGCAATTCCAGCGGCGATTCCGGTGCCGGCGGTGCTGAGGATATCGCCGATACCGTCGAGCCAGACCTCGAGATTCAGCGGATCGTTGACCACCGGATCAAGGAAGTCGTAGACGAAGCTGTCGACCGTGGGCAGGACGAAATTCGGATACCAGATGTAGATCTGGTCGGACACCAGATATCCGCCTGGAATCCAGTTGATCAGCCAGGGGCCGAGTTCCAGCGAGACGTAGTTGGCCCAATACCGCGAAACCGAGTAGACGTCATCGATAAGGTCCGATGCGGCGTTTTGGGCAACTGGATCATCGACGGCCGCGTGGTGGGTGATTTCGGCTGAACCACTATCGGCCTCCAACGCGGAACCGATCTTCGGCGCCGTCGGCGCGATGGTTACCGATCCCGGCTCGTCGGGGCCGCTCAGTCTGACCGTGACCACCCGGCCGTCCGCCACGGGTGCGAGCTGTTCGATCAGTGCCAGGGCCGAGTCCAGTTCCTGCTCGGAGGGGGGCGCCGTCGTTTCACCCGAGCCGCCTGGAACGATATCGGCGGCGAAGTTAGCCGGTCGCACGACCTGGATAGTCCGCATCGACTCCGGAGGTACCGATACCGCTACCGCCAGCGTGCCGAGGCTCAGCGCGGCAACTCCGGTCGTGAGTGCCGTACGGGAAGAAGCGTTCATTCGGATCCCACCTGCTCCTGTCTGCTCCCGACTATGACCAACTTACGCGGCGGGCAGCCGGTTTGCGGTATTTCGCGGTTGGACACGAGGTGCGTTCGCCATGCGAGCGGGCGTGCACTGCCCCGTGGCAACCGCAGCCCCATTGTTCACTATTCCCGGCCGATATCCAGCCCCGCTGGCGCGTCTTGACCGCGTTCTGTAATAACTCCACGTCAGAACGCATTGGGGTGTAAACCGCTGTCGGGCCGGTGTCAATGAACAGCCCTCGACGCCTTTACCCTTCGATGGTGACCGCGATCGATCCCGAGCAGCTCAGCAATTGTCTGCGGGTCCTGTCCCAGATTGAAGCGTTGCCTCCCGAACACCCCGATGCCGTTGCCGTACGTCGAGCGACAGCGGGCATCTACAAATCGGTGAAGCTTGCCCGCCGCAAGGCCAAGCGCGACTCGGTGGTTGCGGCCGACCGCGCCGTCACCGCGGCCACCGCCACCGGCGCTCCGGGCCGTATCGACGACGAGACCCAGGGCTTGCCGTTGGTGTCCGCCGCCGGTGGGGCCAGCGCAGGCACGCTGCTGCGCTCACGGGCCTGCTACATGTGCAAGAGCCGCTACTCGCTGGTCGACGCGTTTTACCACCAGCTATGTCCGGACTGCGCCACGGTCAGCCGCGCGAAGCGCAATGCGCGGACCGACCTCACCGGCCGCACCGCCTTACTGACCGGCGGCCGAGCCAAGATCGGCATGTATATCGCGCTGCGACTGCTTCGCGACGGCGCGCACACGACCATCACGACCCGGTTTCCGAACGATGCCGTGCGCCGGTTCGCCGGGATGGCCGACAGCGCGGACTGGCTGCACCGATTGCGTGTCGTGGGAATCGATCTACGTGATCCGGCCCAGGTGGTTGCGTTAGCCGACACGCTGGCGGCGCAGGGGCCGCTGGACATCTTGATCAACAACGCAGCGCAGACCGTGCGGCGCCCACCCGGCTCGTATGCGGCGCTGGTCGAGGCCGAGCGCACAGCGCCCACGGAACTGGTAGACGTGATCACTTTTGACCATGTCAGCGACGCCCACCCCGCGGCACTTGCGGCGAGCTTCGCCGAACACCAGACGCCACACGCAGTGACCGAGTCGGCGTTGGCTGCCCGCAGCGCATCACCGGAGAGGATCGCCGCCGGCACCGCCATCGACGCCGGCGGTCTGCTGCCCGACACCAGCGCGGTGAACAGCTGGACGCAGCGTGTGCACGAGGTCGATGCGATGGAATTGCTCGAGGTCCAGCTGTGCAACCAGACGGCACCCTTCATTTTGGTGAGCCGTCTGCGTCGCGCAATGGCGGCCTCGGCGGCCCGCCGCAAATACATCGTCAACGTGTCGGCTATGGAGGGCCAGTTCAGTCGGGGATACAAAGGGCCCGGTCACCCCCATACCAACATGGCCAAGGCTGCGTTGAACATGCTCACCCGCACCAGTGCGGCTGAGATGTTGGACCAAGACGGGATTCTGATGACCGCGGTTGATACCGGATGGATCACCGACGAGCGCCCACATCCCACCAAACTGCGGTTGGCCGAAGAGGGCTTCCACGCACCGCTCGATCTCGTGGACGGCGCGGCCCGAGTGTATGACCCGATTGTGCGCGGCGAGGCCGGCGAGGATCTGCACGGCTGCTTCCTCAAAGATTATTCGCCGAGTAACTGGTAGGACGAGCGTTCCGATCAGAGCGGACAGCAGGCCGGAGAGTTAGGGCGTCGTCGTGGTTTCGGCAGGCGCGCTCGCTGCTTCGGCCGGCAGTTGCCCCGGCGGCAAGTCGACCGCCGCGCGCCCGCCGCGTAGGTTCTCCCCGCGATCGGATCACCACGAGAGTGGGGTCGCCTTCACTGCGAGGTCGGGGCGGTTGAGCAAGATCGCGGCCAGGTTGTAGCCCGTCATTCTTTCCCCTGCGTTACGGCCATAGTCTGAGTGCCCGGAACCCCCGGTCTTGGGCTCGTACCCCAAGATGGGTGTGGCGCCCGCGTCGGCATCCAGATGTTGAAACCGAAATCGCAGCCGGCCGTCGTCGTTGATGATGTCGTTGGGGTCCGATCCCCACCCATGGTAGGGCGCCAGCGCGCCAAGGGTATTGATCGGATCGTCTCGTGCGGACATCACGAAGAAGTTGTCATCGGTCATTCCGAGTTCTGCCGGAGTGTCGGCCTGGAATCCCGCAGACCCATATAGCACGGCGTTGTCGACGTATCGGCTGGCTCCGTCGTGAAGGGCGATACCGGCGGTCAGCGAGCCGTAGGAATGCCCGAATAGCGCGGTGCTCTGGCCGGGGTTCGTGGCGGCCTCGTCCAGGCCGCGCAGGAAGGAGGTGAGTTTCGGGGCTCCCGCTTCGGCGAGATCATCGCTGAGCACGGCGGAATCGCCGAGATTGAGCGGAGGTTGATAGCCGACCCACGCAACGGTTGCAATGTGCTGGCTTGCTCCCAGTTGTGCTGCGATATCCCTTGCCTCATTGCGCAATTCGGCGGCATCGCTGGTCATGACGGCGATGGCCGCGCGGGTGCTGCCTGACACCCCGGGAACGGTCACCGATACGTGGTCGGCGGTGAACGGATCTCCAACCGAAGCCGCCGCCGCGATCATCTGTGTGGGATCGTCGGGTTTGGCTAAGTACACCAGGTGCGAGTCAGGCACCGTGAGTGCTTCACCGATGGCGGCGATGTCGTTGAGTCGGTCGGTCTTCGCCTGGCCGTCGGGAAGCTGCTGGTACTCCTGAAGCATTTGCTGGAGCACCTCCCGGTTGGCCCGGTCGATGTGGTGGATGTCGCCCGAGGGCCCGTGCGGCCCGGCGCCGGCATCCGCGGGCTCCTCCTGGCCGGAGTAAGCAGGTGGCTGCCTGAAGGCGCATGCGACGTATTCGTCCTCGATCCCGCGGATATCCCGTACGACGTCGCGCAGGTGAGCATGGGTATTGAGGACAATGTCACCGAGCCTTGCCAAGCCGGTGTTGGCGATCTGGGTGAACACCGATTCGCGCTGCTGCCCGTCCGCGACGCTGCCCGCGGCGCTGGCCACCCAGTGGCGCAACGCGTCCAAATCCCGCCGGCCCGCGCCGACTATTCCCGCGGATCGGTCTATGGACCGGCCCAGGCGTCGATCGAGGTCGGCGATGCTGTCGAGCGCCCAACGGTGGCTGGCGTTTCTTGCCTGGTATGCGAGGGCCGCACCGCCCGACCAAGCAGATCCAGGCGCCGCGCCCGTCACCTCGTCGCTCAACCGCAAAATTTTGACGCTGGCATCGAACTGAGTGCCATCCTGGGGCGTGCCCTCGCCAAACATGTGCCGCACGTCGGCCCACGCCGCGTAGAAAGCGTCGATGGAAATCACCGGTCGCGCATCTCCGCCACGGGTCAATTCTCGTGCAGCCGCGGGGAGGCTGCTGCCGGAAATTGATGCCCGAACACCGGTTGAAGGTGACCCTCACACGGCTCCGGGCGGGGTTCACCAACCCATCGAGCCGGGCGTGCCCTTGAATGGCCCGGTCACCTGGCTGGTGATCCATCCGCCGTAGAATCCGCCCGGTTGCGGCACGACCTCCTCGCCATTGACGGTGCACCGGTCGACCAGCGCCGGCATGACCGCGACAGCCCCGGCGATGGCGGTGAACGCGGGCGTCGGGTTCAGGTACGTCCACGCCGCGCGTGGGGCGACGGCTGAGGGAGTCACCAAGTCGAAATAACTCGCCTGCCCCTTCCATTCACACCACGACGACCCGGCTGCCCGACGGAGTACGCCATCACCGAAGCACGTCTGTGGGAGGTAATACGTGGGTGGGTGGCTGGTTTCGAGTACCCGCCAGGCGCGGTCTGTCGCGGCGATCACCTGGCCACCCAGTTCGACGGCGATCGAGCCGGCGAATTCCTCCAGCCGCGGCGGGCGCGGATAGTCCCACACCGACTCTTGCCCGGCTGCGGGCTTATCGGGCTTGGGCCTGCCCCTGTCCGGGGTCATGGCTCGTTCGGCCGGTCGGCAACGGGCGACTCGACCGCTGGATCGGAGCGGCCCGTCGAGCCGATGAAATCATCGATCAAATCCACCACGTCGTTGGGTCGTTCCACATGCGGGAAGTGGCCCACGCGTTCGAGCACCTCCAGGCGGCAGCCTGGCCGGGCATCGCGTACTGCGTAGCCATGCTCGATCGGAATGATTCGATCGTGATCGCCCCAGATGATCATCGTCGGTACGTCCGACGTCAGATGGAGCTTACTCAGGGCGCTCACCGATTGCCCCCGGTAGTCGACCACCGAGCGCAGCGTCTTCAGAAATGCCTGGCGGGTCTGCGCGTCCGACAACGAACAATAGGCGCTCCACATTTCGGCTCCGCGCGGAGATTGAATCCCGCTGGCCGAGAACCAGGAACGCAGCTTGTTGCCGGCGGTCACCACCGGCGGCGGCGCTATGGCCGGCAGGATCAACTCGGCTCCCGGAGCCGAAAGGAGGCGAAGTGTCCAGCCGACATCCGGACCAAGGCCGCCGCTGCTGATCAACACCAGCCGTCGGCAGTAATCGCGATGCTGGTAGGCGAACTGCATCGCCACGCCGCCACCGAGCGACTGCCCGATAACCGTCGCACGGGAGATGCCGAGCTCGTCGAGCAAGTCTCGCAGCAGCACCGCGAATGCGCCGAGCGAGTAGTCGCTCCGAGGTTTGGCGGATTGACCGTGTCCAAGCAAGTCCGGGGCGATCACCCGATACTTCTTCGACAGCTGCGGGATTACCGCGCGCCATGTCTCAGAGCTGCCCGCCATCCCGTGAATCAGCAACAACGCGTCGTCGGCATTCCCCGCGTCCTGGTAGGCGACGCGATCGCCGTGCAGTTTCAAAAACTTCGTCTCGCTCATGCGCCGTCTCCTCCGGGCCACTGATCCCCATGGTGACAGACGACAACGGCGCTTGGGTCAATGTGCCGCCCAGACGTCTTCCAGATAACGATTCCCGGTGCGCTGTTGTTCGAGCCATACCGTTGCATCCTCGGCGGACACTCCGCTATGCCGTTGATAGATCTCGGCGAAAGCATCCCGCAACGCGGGCGCCACCGTGCCCGCACCGCCGCAGACATACGTGATCCCGCCACGCGCGATGAGCTCGAGAATCTGATCAGCGCGGGCACGAACGACATCCTGCACCCGCGACCCGTCCTTGACCCGCGAATAGGCGGGCACGACTGTGACGATCCCGTCCGCCTCGAACTGCCGGATTTCGTCCTCGTAGATGAAGTCTGAATCCGGAAGTCGGCATCCGTAGATCAGCAGCGACGGTCCGAGGTCGGCCTTCGTGCCCTGCGCTGCCCGCTCCTGCAGGAACCCACGGAACGGTGACAATCCGGTACCGGTGGCAATCATGATCATCGGTGTCGCCGGATCCTCGGGAACGTCAAAGGGTAGGCCCGGCGGTCGAACAAACCCGGGAACCATCGCCCCGGGTTCGGTTCGGGCGAGGAAGTTCGATGACGTTCCGTGATAGATGCCCTCACCGTTGCGAGCCGGAGCTCGCAGGACCCCCACGGTGATGCTGCATTTTCTCGGAGAGACCGTCGGCGATGACGAGATCGAGTAGTAGCGAGGTGCCAGGCCGGGCAGCAGGTCCAGGCAGGTATTCAGCGGCACATCCACGGAGCGGTAGCGCTGCACCATGTCGAGCAGGGAAACCCGCTTGAACAGGATGTCCTCCCGGTATCGAGGCACGTTCTCGTCGGCGGCCAGGGCCGCAAGCTCCGCCTGCTCGTCGGCGTCGGTCGCGAACTCTGCCAGGGTACGGATCTGAGCACGCGTCATCGGGGCCTGCAACTCGACCCGCGCCGCGAGCAACTCGGAGACCACGAACGGTGTATCCAACGGAAGATGGCTAGGGGCACTGGTATTCGACCGGATCATCACCAGCTCGTCGAGGTCGAGCTCGGCCAGCGCGGCGGCGCGACCGACAAGCTCAGCCGAATTGCGCGGAAGCAGGGCGAGGTGGTCGCCGGTGCGGTAGCCCACGCCCTCCGGCAGCTCGAACTCGATGTGACGGGTCGACTGTGGGGCCGGGCCGCTCTGGACGACACGGGTCAGCAGTTCCCGATTCTCGGTGAGCCGCAATGCCGTCGCATGAAGCGATGAGAAGAACGCGCCGTGCAGACGCTTTCCGGTGGGTGCGATCTCGTAACGGTTCATGTCGGTGGGGACTTCGGTCTGCGGTGCGAGTCCGAGCGCCGCCCCGGCCTGCTGCCAGAAAGAGGCATACCAGTCGCGGAACATTCCGTCGAAGTCGTCGGACGCATCGGCGATGCCACGTGGGCAGAACCGTTCCGCACCTGCGGATTCCAGCATCCGATCGATGTCGGCCGGCACCTTCTGAAACGTCGTCGCCCAGACGCGGTCGCCGGCTCCGAAGACCGTGTAGGTCACGCCCGCCAGGGCGTCGGGAGTGAGCCCACTGCACAGCCAGCGCTGGAACTTCAGGGCGTTGTCCGGTGGGTTGCCGTTGTAGGACGACGCGCAGATGACGACGAGCCCGTCCTTGGGCAACGCGTCCACGTATTCGTCGAGCGAGCCCTGCCTGACTGCGAACCCCCGGGCGCGACCGTCCTCGGCGATCTCGTTGGCGATCCGCTCGGAGGTCCCCAGATTGGAGCCGTGCAGCACCAAAATCGGATTTCCGCCGCCGTAATCGGAGATGACGCGTTGTGGTGCCGCCGATGTGGCGGGGGTTTCGGCTTCGGCCTCGGACCTGACACCGGAGCGCGGCCCGGCGATGACGGCGGTCTCGCGACCTGCGCGGGGTCTGACGGTGATCGCCAGATTCTTGGGTTTGATCGAGAAGAAGTCCTCGACATCGAGTTGATAGTCGAACGAGTCGATGAGGTCGAATCGTTGCAGGATCAGCCCGAGCAGCAGCTGCGACTCGTAAAACGAGAAATGGCGACCGATGCACGCGCGCTGACCGCTGCCGAAAGGCATCCAGGCCCAGGCCGGCCGGGACGCCTCGAGTTCGGGCGTGAACCGATCGGGGTCGAACTTCTCGGGTTGGGGAAACCACGCGGGGTTGCGCTGCAGTTGGGGAGTCAGGATGTGGATCGCCTGCCCCTTCTTGATCCGGTACTTGCCGTCGATCACCTCGTCATCGAGCGGGCGTACCTGGAATCCCGAGTTGTTGGGCCCCAGCCGGAGGGCCTCCTTCATGCACTGCAGCACATACTGCAGCTTCGGGATCTGAGTTTCGGTAGGCAGTACCGACAGATCGTCCCCGAAGACTTCATCGACCTCCGCGTAGCACTTGGCCAATGCCTCGGGGTTCTTGATCAGGTAGTAGATGGTCCACACCAGCATCCCGCTGGTCGTGTCGTACCCCGCGGCCAAGAAGGTGATCATCTGTTGGCGAATGCTGAGCCTGGTCAATTTCTCGCCGGTGTCTTTGTCAGCCTGAGTCAACATCAGATCCAACACGTCCCCGTACTTGCCCACGTCGGCGCTGCGAATCCGGTCCTCGATGATCTTGTCGGCCAGGTTGTTCAGGACGCTGAGGTTCTCCTTATATCTGCTGCGCCCTTTGATCGCCTCGTAGATGTCTTGGCCGGGCAACCGACTCGGGCGGTTGACGCATTCGGCAATCGCTTCCTCGATCGCAGTGACGGTCGGCGGCATCCCTTCGCGGTAGAAGGACCCCGGGCGGTAGCTGAAGCAGACCAGGCAGATGGTGTCGAAGGTCAGCTTGGTCATGTCGGTGCCGATGTCGACGGGATCCCCGGGGTTCAGCCGCGCCCACTTCAGCACCAGCTGTTCGGCGATATCGGCCATCTTCTCGGTGTAACCCTTGATCGCCTGTGGGGCGAAGGCCGGCAGCAGAATGTTGTGCGCCTTCTTCCAGGCGGGTTCCTGTGTCCACGAGGTGAAGATGGCATCACCCGCGATCTCCCGCATCGCCACCAACTCGGGCGTGTTGTTCTTCTCGAAGCGGGCCTCGTCCAGGCACTCTGCGACGGCATCGCCGCCCGATACCACGATGGTGTCGTGGCCGGGAGTGACCAGGCTGTAGACGGGTCCGAGCTCGTCGGCGAGATCCATCATGCTCCGCGTCGGCCGTTCCGCGTCGATGCGAAGTGCGTCGCCTAGAAGCGGCAGTCTGCCTTCCGGCCGCGGAATATCTGACCCGGGGTTTTCGCTGTGGGCGCTCGATTCTGTCATCGCGATAGCGGACCTTCCTTGGTGGAGTGTGCTTCACTCATCGTGCAATTCGTCCCGCACCGGCACTTGGCCGTTCGGCCCGGGGTCGGCGGATAGGGCCACTCGGTGCTTGGCCACCCGAACCGGAAGAACGAGCAGGGGAATGGCGAGCAACACCAGTATCAGGGCGGTCACGCCCAGCCGAGACCAGTGTTCGTTCTCCCCGGCGATGAATGCGCCCAGCGCTGGGGCTGCCGCGCCGGCTACCAGCGCGGCGCCGCCGGCAAGCACGACGAGCCGGCCTGAGCTGGTGTCGAGTTCGGCCGCCAGCGACAGGAGCAGCGGAATGGCGCAAAAGAAAGCAACGTTGATGGCGAGGAACCCGATGATGAACGGGGCCGGGCTGGCAGCGGTGCCGACGAGCAGATTGCCCAGCCCCAACGTCACCGCCGCCGGAACGAACAGGATCATCTTGGGGACCTTCGCGCCCACCGCCAGGGTGATTCCTGCACCGACCAGTCCGACGAGCTGCGACAGACCCAGAAATGTCCCGGTGCCCTGGGCGGAGAGTCCCGCGTGCATCCCGATCGGCTCGGCGAATGTCCAGACCATCGCGTTCCCGATCTCCAGCAATGCCACGGCCGAAAGCAACAGCATCGCGAGTCCCACGATGCCCGCCGGTCCTTCGGCGTTCTCCAGTTGAGCCGCCGCCTCGTCATTCTTGGGCAGCCGCCGTACGTCGGGCAGTTGCGTGATGAAGATGACGCACAGCAGCACCGCCGCGGCCATCCCGAGAAGAACGCCGGCCTTGGGCCATAGCTCATGCAGTGTCGGGCCCAGCGTCAGCATGAACGCCCCGACCAGCATCCAGGTCATGGTGACGATGCTGAAGGCGCGCTCCGGAAGGCGCGCGTAGGCCAGTGCCGAGTTCGCACATGCGTAGCAGAGCCCGGCGCCCAACCCCGTCACGATCTGCAGGGCCAGAACTGTGCCGAACCCGGTGGCGAAACCGGTCGAGGCAAGAGCCGCGGAGGTGACGAGCGCCCCGGCCATCCCCACCCTCCGGCGGTCCAGGCCGGGCAGGAACGGCAGGATGCCAAAGGCCGACAGGGCGACGCCGCCTTGGCCGAACGCCACCAGCAGCCCCGCCGATCCGATGCCGAATTCGAACTCCTTCGCGAACGAGATCGCAAGCAGGGGAGACAAAAAGGTGGTCAGGAAGCCCGCGGCCATCATTGCGGCAGCGCCAACCAGCAGGCCCTTGTGCTCCCTGGCTCCGGGCCCGTCCGCAGTCGCCACGGAATGCGGCTGATTGACGGTCATCTAGTCGACTCCGCTCACGGGGAGCCCCCAACCTAACAGAGCACTCCACGGAGAATGTGCGAATCATCACCGCCTGGTTCAGGGTCATCTACGAAATAATTTGTGCCGAAACCAATTTCGACATCAAGGGGAGCGCACGTCGAGGCCGCGTCCAGGCAGGAGAAGCCCGCGTGGCGGGGTGCGTGCCGGCAGCCTGAACGAGCCGGGTTCGGGCGGCACCGGCCCTCTTCGGTCCTAAGTCCAACGCCAGGCGCGCGGAGAAGGCAAGGTATCGACATGGCTATCCGTGAACAGGACACGTCACGTACGTTGTTCGGTCATCCGATCGGGTTGACCAACCTGTTCGGTGTCGAGTTGTGGGAGCGGTTCTCGTTCTACGGAATGCTCACCATCCTCGGCTACTACCTGTACTACTCGGCGACCGATGGCGGTCTGGGGTTGCCGCAGAGCACCGCAACGGGCATCGTCGGCGCCTACGGCGGCCTGGTGTACCTGTCCACCGTTCTCGGCGGCTGGATTGCCGACCGCGTGCTCGGGATGGAACGAACGGTGCTGTACGGCGGCGTCGTCGTCATGCTGGGTCACATCGCGCTGGCGGTGTTGCCTGGGCTGACCGGCGTCGGTGCCGGCCTCGCGCTGGTAGCGCTCGGTTCGGGCGCTTTGAAGGCCAATGCGTCCTCGCTGCTCGGCACCCTCTACGGCAAGAACGATCCGCGCGCCGACGGCGGGTTCACGTTGTTCTATCTCGGCATCAACCTGGGCGCTTTCGCCGGTCCACTGATTACCGGGCTGCTGCAGACCCGCATCGGCTTCCACTACGGATTCGGCGCGGCTGCCATTGGTATGGCGCTGGGGTTGATCCAGTACGTGATGTTCCGCCGCAACCTTGGTACGCACGGCCATAATGTGCCAAATCCTCTGCCGCGCAGCGCTATCAACAGAACGATTGGTGTTCTCGTGGTCGCGGTGCTCGTCGTGGGGTTGGCCATTGCGGTGAAGCTGGTGACCTTGGCGAACCTGTCGCACGTCACTACCGGTGTCATCGTCATCGCGTCGATCGGGTACTTCGTGATCATGCTGAATAGCGACAAGGTCAGCAGGTCCGAGCGGGTGCGGTTGCGCGCATTCATCCCGCTGTTCATCGCCAACGCGATTTTCTGGTCGCTGTTCCAGCAGATTTTCACCGTGCTGGCGATCTATTCCGATGAGCGGGTGAATTGGTCGATCTTCGGCTGGGTCGCGCCGGCGAATTGGATCGGCTCGATCGAACCGGTGTGGATCATCGTGCTGTCGCCGCTGTTCGCCCTGATGTGGACGCGGATGGGCAAACGCGCGCCGACCACGCCGCGCAAGTTCGCCTATGGCGTCATCGGGATGGGCCTGGCATTCCTGTGCTTCATCCCGGTGGCCAGTATCAGTTCGGTACCCGCTCTGCTGGTGATGGTGATACTCGGGGTGTTCGCGGTCTCGGAGTTGCTGCTCTCGCCGATCGGTTTGTCGGTGACCACCAAATTGGCGCCGGATGCGTTTCGGGCACAGATGATGGCTCTGTATTTCTTCTCGGTCGGCCTCGGGACGGCCATGTCGGGTGTGTTGGCCGGCTTTTACGATCCAGCCCACGAATCCACATACTTCGGAATCCTCGGGGGGATCGCAGTGGCTGCCGGTGTGATCGTGTTCGTCATCGCTCCGTGGATCAGCCGACAAATGGAGGGCGTGCACTGATTCGCCCAGGATCCAATGGCATCAGGTCACTCTTGCCAGGAACAGTCCGAAATGACGACGACCGTCTCGGCCGCGGACATAGGCATGGAATTTTCGGCGGACTCCCGGATCGCGTGCTCGACAGCAGCCTCGACAGTCACCCCCGAGCCGCCGCCGACGACCATGTTGACGGGATCCGCGACGGACACGATGCAGAGATCGTCGTTGGTTACCTCGTCGCGGGTGCACTCCATGCCGCCGGCGGCCTGGCATTGGGCGATCACGTTCGCCGTGGCTTCGTCGTTGGTGGCGCCCCGTGCCACAAAACCCACCAGTTCGTTTTCGAATGCTCCGGTACCGACCGCCACGGACATCATGTCGACGCTTTCGATGACGCCCCCCGGTCCGCCGGCCCAAGCGGCACCTGCTGAGATCATCGCGGTGACGACACCGGCCGCCGTGATCGTCGAAACAAAGCGGGTTCGGGCCATTTCAATCCTCTCGTCAATGCGCGGTGAGGTACAAGCTAGCACCGACCGACTTAGGTCTCATTCTGAAACTGACCACCGAAGTCGGGTATAGGGGGTGGAACGGTTGACCCTGGTCAGCCCGTAAAGGCGGCGAAGGTGCATGGCATCCGAGGTGGACTCGACGTCGCCTGAAAACGATCCGAATTCTGCTGTATATCGGGATAAGGCGAGGCCGTCTGGCCCATCGTGCTGGGTTCCCTATTTCTAGCGACGACCGCCATAGGCTCGACGGCCACCGGCTTGCCACGGGATCAGGCCCCGGGTACCCGCGGGGGCCATTACCTGCCCCGGCTCCGCCTTGATCGACACGCTGCCGTTGGTGCGACAGGTTGTCGTGCTGCCCGCCTGGTCGCAGAACGGTCGAGCGTCGGCAGGGCTTGCCGTGACGACCGCCGCTATGGCCAGGCCCGCCATCAGTAGTGCTGATTTGCCTTGATTTCTCATATTCCTTTCACCTTTCGGGCGATAACCCCGATTCGACGGAATCAGTTGCCGCGCACGTTGCCGCCTGCTCACGGCTGCCAACAGTCGGAGATGACGACGAACACGTCAGGCTCAGAGACCGGCATGTTGTTGGCCGCCGCCTCCTGGATCGCATTTTGACGGGCTTCCTCGACTGTCGCCCCGGCTCCGCCGCCGACGACCATGTTGACGGGGTCGGCGAACGAACCGATGCAGTTATCCTCGTTGGTCGCCATGTCGCTGGTGCAGTACATGCCACCTTCGGCGCTGCACTTGGCGATCACATTCGCCATGGCCTCCTCGTTGGTGGCGCCGGTGGCGATGAAACCCATGAGTCCGTTGGCGAATACGCCGGTACCGACCGCGGCCGACATGTGATCGACGTTCTCGGTGACGCCGGCCGGACCGCCCGCCCACGCGGTACCTGCCGAGACTCCGGCAGCGAAAACACCTCCAGCAACGATCCCCGAAAACAAACGGTAGCGGGCCATGCCAGTCCTTTCATTCCAATAACTATTTAGCAACTTAGCACCGAAACGACCGTGTTTAGCTGCCAAATTATTAACGCGGTGTGACGTCGAGCTTACCGAACCCGACCGGTGTCGGAGGTCGGATTGCAGTCGACGTGAAGATCCCGAATTTCGTTGTGTGACAGGGTAATCGCGGTGCTACGGCCCATTTGCGAGGGGCGAGATCCAAACGCCCGATCACTGGGTCCGGCCCGGTGCACGCCCGCGATATCGCCATTCCTTTGGGTGAGCAACTCGACAACACAGGACTGTCACGCTGCGCGTCGCAATCCGGTGTCGGCGACTCCGTATCTCCGGATGTCGATTTGGCGACACGGCAGCCACAACCCGGAATCACTTGCCGTCCAGCGTCGATCGACGCGTGCACGGCCGTTAACATCGGCTCATTATGGGGATTTTCCGCAAGCTGGCTGTCGCCGTCGCCGTGATGGTGGCTGCGGGTACCGCACTTGCCGGTACAGCGCATGCCGACCCACGGCTGCTCAACGGCGCCTACCGAGGTGCCGACGGCGACCCGATGGCTGTCTGGACCTTCGTGACAAGCTGCGGGCCCGCCGGTTGCACCGGCACGGTGGCCAGCAGTAAGGGCTGGACCAGCCCCGCCACGCTGAGCGGCGGCCGCTGGACTTTCAATGTCAGCAGGCCCGGCGCCATCACCTGCGCAGACGGACATATTGAACCTGCCGTCGTCTTGTTATCGGTCGACCCGGCGACGTTGAAAGGGGTGATCACCGCTGACTCCAACTACGGTTGCCCGGGCGGAACACTGACCTACACCCCGTTTCAGTTGACCAGGGTCAGCTGAGCGCGCTGTTTGTCGCACAACGGCGGAGTCGCCGGATAGTTCGCCGAGGTGCCTTCACATCATTGGGTGCGGGCGACGGTGCGCCTGCGATGTGAGTGCCACCATACCCACCCCGCACCCGAGCCGATCAGCAACGCAGTCAGCAGAATCCATGGCCAGGCGCCGTGTTCGTAGACCCAGCCCGCCAGCACTCGTTGCAACCGCCCGGCCGCGTCAATGACCGGATCCCGCGGGCTGCCATCGGCGGCGAACAGGCGAACCTCATACAGACCGTAGTAGCCGACGTAGAGTCCGACCACGACTAGCAGCGCGCCGCTAATCCGATTGATGTACGGCAGGACCCGACGTAGGCGGTCGATCAGCGCCGAGCCCCCCAAGGCGACTGTGAGGGCGAGCGCGCCCACGACGAGGGCGATGCCGGCGACGTAAGAGACATACACCAGCACCCCGTCGGCAAGTCCCCCACCGCGGAAGCTGGTTCCGGTGACCGCCAGGAATGGTCCGATGGTGCACGACAGCGAGGCGAACGCGAAACTGACGCTGTAGCCGAACATGGATCCCAGCCGTGCCGTTGGGGCCCATCGTCCGCTGCCGCCCGGCGGATTCCACCGCAGCGCGGCGAGCTCCCGCCCGCACAGCAGCCAGATCCCCAGGCCCACAAGGCCAACACCGATCACCACCGTCACATACGGCAGGTAGCGCTGCACAGTTGATGCCACCGATACGGTGAGCAGCCCGAACAGCCCGAACACTGTCAGGAAACCGGCGGCCATTGCGGTGGTGGCGGCCAGCGCGCGGCCTGCCGCGGCCAATGGCCCGGCGCTCTCGCCGTGGACAACCAGCGTCAGGTATGCGGGAAGCATCGCGAAGCCGCAGGGATTAAGGGCCGCAACCATTCCCGCGGCGAACGCCAGGCCAACCAGGCTTTGGTCCACGTGCGGGCGGCCAGCTCAGGAAATGAGCGCGCTGACCCGGTCGTTGAGCTCCGACTGCGACATGGCCGAGGTCGGGTTGTTCACGAACGAGGATGCGCCGTCGGGGCTCAGGAACACGAACGCGGGCTGCCACGGCACGTTGAAGCGTGCCCAGATCGAACCGTCGGCGTCGTTGAGGTTGGTGAAATTCAAGTTGTACTTCGATACGAAACTCCGCATCTGGTCGACATCCGCCCGCGCCGCGACGCCGACGAAGGTCACCATCGGATTAGCGGCCGCAACCTGGCTGACGGTGGGCGCCTCCTGGTTGCAGAACGGACACCACGGAGTCCAGAACCACAGCACCGCGGGCTTGCCCTGCAAGCTGGCACCGTCGAACGTCGCACCGTCGATCGTGGTTGCGGTGAATTGCAGGCGAGAGTCGGCGGGCGCCGCCGGCGGATGGACGAAGCTGAACGTGAGGGCTGCCGCCAAAAGCGCCACGGCGAAAGATACAGCCGGGCGGTGTGTGCGAATTTTCATTTCGTCTGCTCTCCAATGCCTTCCGGCCCACAGTTTTTACCAACGCGTTGAAGCCGTTTGTCCGCCCGGATGCGTGCTTTCAGGCTATTGGCGCGTCCTCGGCACCGCCATGGGATCGGCCAAAGGTCAGACTCGCGTAAGACCTTTGTGCGTTGGTGGTGGCCCCGGCATGATTCGAACATGCGACAGCGGCTTAAGGAGAGCCTGCAAGCTCACCTGGTCGTGGCTCCAAAAGATGTTCTGAACTGGCGATATAGCGCCATCCGACATCATTCGAGACCACGGCGTATCGCGGATTCACCGACCAAGCACGGACCACAGATAAGCTTTCAATCTGGATTGCCAGTGATGGGGCTCGTCATCATCGACCTCACCCCAGTCCGCGACCAGACCGGCCCGGCCCGGTTGCTCGACATGGTCGAAGGACGCTCGAAACGGGCCTTCCAGGACTGGCTGGCGCAACGCCCACATCAGTGGCGTGACCAAGTCGAAGTTGTTGCTATGGATGGATTTTCCGGGTTCAAGACCGCCAGCACCGAAGAACTGCCCGACGCGGTCGCGGTGATGGACCCCTTCCACGTGGTCCGCCTGGCCGGCACCGCTCTGGATGAATGCCGACGCCGCGTCCCGCCGGCCGCGGTGAACGCCTTCTTGAGCTCGTCGACGAGCGACTCGCCGGTGATCGAACGTTCCACCATGTTCAGTATGGAGAGGCGGGTGTGTTCGTCGACCGTCGAGGCGATCTTGATGGCCTTGCCGTCGACGGTGGAGTCGAACTGGAAATCGATCGCCCACACCACGTTCGGCGCGTCGGCCTCGATCGGCGGCGCCGAAGAGATCCCAGCCCGCTTGCGCGGCGACGTCACTTTCACCTGCAGGCCCTCCTCGCGCCACAGCCGATGGATCTTTGAGCCGTGCGTTCTGCTCACGCAACTCCTTGAGCTCCTTGGCGGCATCGACGTCCATACCGCCGTCGGTGCGCCGCCAGTAGTACAGCGCCGCCGCCGACACCTGCAGCTCGACAGCGATCTGTTCGCCCGTCCTGCCCTCAGCGGCCAACTCATCCGACGCAGCTTGCGCACAATGTCCTCCGCGGAATTCCGCTTCCGACCAGCCATGTGTTTCATCGTCGCCGTTACCGGCCGCCGAGCTTCTCCTTAGCCAGGTCGATGAGGGCGCGGCTGCTAGGTACCGGCGTAAACGCGCGTGCGGCGGCCGTCAGCTCATCACGCGCCTGTTCGCTCAGTTCGATTTCCGCAGCCTCGACGTTGAATTCGAGTTGTTCGACACTGGATGCGCCCGGGATCGCGACCGTCCGGGGTAGCGCGATCAGCCACGCCAGTGCTACCTGAGCGGGTCTGGCTCCGACGTCGTCCGCGACATCGCGCAGCGTCTGCAGCAGTGGCTCGATCCGCCTCAGGTTCTCTGTCGTGAACAGCGTGTTCATCGCGCGCACACCGCCGGGCCGGTTGTCGAGCCCGTACTTGCCGCCTAACAGCCCTTGGGCCAACGGACTGTAGGCGATCACCACCCGATTTTCGCGCTCGGCGAAGGGGACGAGGTCGTCCAGGGCGCCGGAGTGGGCGAGCGAGAAGTGCACCTGGTTGCTGATCACCGGTCGGCCCAGCGCGGCATCCGCCTTGCTCCACCGCGCCAGCGAGTAGTTCGAGACGCCGGCCGCGCCGATCGCGCCGTCATCCAACAACTCGCGCATACCCGGCATGATCACCGAATCCGGCACTAGTGGGTTCGGCTGGTGCACCTGGTAGAGCGGGATGCGGTCCAGTTGTAGCCGGCGTGCGCTGGCCCGTGCGCGCTGTTTTACGACCGCGGGGAACGGCGCCACCGGGAACAGCTTGCTAGCCACGGCCACCTCGGTCCGCTCTTGGCCGAGTGCCTCGCCGAGGATGCGCTCGCTCTTGCCGAAACCGTAGATCTCGGCCGTGTCGAACAGCGTCACGCCCCGCGCCCTGGCCCGCGCCACGATGTCGCGGGCCGCGCCTGCCGCGTAGTCGTCCCCGTATCCCCATTCGCGAGAACCGAATTGCCAGGTGCCCAGTCCGATTTTGCTGACCCGGCCGACACCGTCAACATCGAGATATTTCATACCCCCACCGTACTGATGATTACCGTGTGGGCTATCGGCCTCACTATCAGCGCGTGAATCTTCCGGATGTTTGCTGCAGAGTGGTACATTTCAACTCCAGGACACTGTTCGGCACGCCGCAATCCGACGTGGATTTACCCGGGGGGCAACGTGGAAAGCTGTGGTCGACGGCGCACGTCGATCGATCCGAAGCGGGGCCTCTGCGCTGGCGCGGTTATGATCGGGATCGGAATGAGCCTGGCCGTCGGCCCGGGTGTGGCGACTGCAACGCCGTCGGATTCATCGGATGCATCGCAGACCGCCGAGACGTCCAACGTCGACGGCCCAAGCGCCGCGGCCGCCAGCAATGATGGCAGCGATACCAGCCTGTCGGACGCACCCGACACCGACTCGGGGACTGACCCGGGAGAAGCCGCTGATCTTGAGGAAGCCACTGAGCCCGCTGAGGCCGCTGAAGAAGCCGCTGATCTTGAAGAAGCCGCTGAGGCCGAGGACGCCGTTGATCTTGAGCAGGCCGCCGCGGGCGCGGTGACCGAGGAGGCCGGCGATCTTGAGGAAGCTGCCGAGACCGAGGTGACCGAGGCGGCTGATGGCACGACGGCGGCCGAGGGCTCGCCGTCTGCTGACGGAGGAGGGGCGCAGTCTGCCGACGAGGGCGAGGAACCCGCTACCTCAGGGCGATATCGGGAGGCGGTGCGGAGCGAATCTGCACCGCCCTTGATGTTGGACGACGAACCGCGCTCGACTGTCTTGCGAGCCGTGAATGCCGAGACACCGTCCGTCGCGGCGGCTGAAGTCACGTCGACTGTGACAGGGCCGATGCGGGAGACGACGGATCTGGCCGTGACCGCTGTGCGTAGTGCACCCACGATGCGCAGCCTTGTCAGCGCGCGGCCCGTCACGGTCGACACCATCGTCGCCGACCTGCTCACCTGGGCCGGGCTTCGCCCGCCGGCCGGCGGGCTGCCGGTGCCCGCAGCCCCGGTGTCCGCCCTCGTGCAATCGCTCTGGCTGGCGGTGCGGCAGGTCCAGTACACCCTGAACAATCAGCGGCCCACGGCCGAGGCGACGATCTCAGAACCAGGTCCCGATGGTGTGGTGAGCGGGAGCCTCAACGCCGTCGACTATGACGACAGCGTGTTGACCTACCGGGTCACTGAGGCGCCGACGTTTGGCAGCGTGGTCATTGACGCGCTCGGTAACTTTGCCTACACCCCGGATCTGGGGACCCCGAATCAGGGTGACCGGTTTACCGTCACGATTGACGACACCGCCGGGAACCCGTTCCACATCCATGGACTTCTCGGTCTTCTCGGCATCACCGGTCCGACCGAGGTGGCCGTCGTCATCGCGCCGACGCCGGTGCGCCGCGCCGCCCCGGCTGCCATCGATCTGACCGATCTACTGTCGCGCGACGGGGTGGGAGTGGCCGCTGATTCCAGGGGTGCTGTCAGCGTCATCGACGGACGCTTCACCGATGAGTTAGTGACCACCGCAGCTGATGCTGCCGCGGTGATGAACGCGCTCGCTCCAGCCCTGGGCGCCACCGCCGGTTTCGCTGATCCGGCTGTCATCACGACCGCGCGCGCGGGGGTCGGCAGTTCCGTCGAGAGCTTCTACCGGCTGAGCGAAACCGTCGGCGGGATCAAAGTGCTCGGCAGCGAGATGATCCTTGTGACGGATGCCGACGGCGGGGTGACGGGTCTGTTCAACAACTACCGTGGTCTCGCCCCGGAATTCGACGTGACACCCGCAGCCACGGTGGATGAGGACGCCGAGGTCTATCTCATCGCCGGCAATGCCTATCTCGGTTCCGGCGCAGACGCCCAGGCGCTGGAAGCGTTCCTTGCCCAGAACACGTTCACCAATCAGCTCATCGTCTACGCCCTTGACGACGAGGCGGCTCCCAGTCTTGCGTGGCGGCTCGTGGTCGAGTTTCCGGATATGGGAGACATGTCCCAGCCCGGGGCGACCTATCTGATCGATGCGGACGGGACCGACGCGGGAACGATCATCTCGATCGTGTCGACCGCGAGAGAGGCCAGCGCGGTCGCTGTGGCTCAGGACTGGCTCGGCGACGAGCGCACCATCACCATCGATTCGAGCCAGTTCTTCTTTTTCACCAGCCACAAGTTGGTCGATGCCACCCGAAATATCACGACGTACAACACCTCGTTCCCGTTCTTCGGACTCTTCGGCCCGTCGTTGCCTGGGTCGGTGGTCCAGCGAGGTTGGTTTGGTTGGGATCCGGGGGCGGTGTCCGCGCACGCCAACCACGCTGTCGCCTACGACTACTTCCAAGATGTGCTGGGCCGCACGTCTTTCGACGGGGCGGGTGCACCGATCGTGGTCAGCATCCGATACAACCCATTCATACCCATCTTCGGCGGCTATTCGAACGCGTTCTGGGATGAATCCAAGCAACTATTCGGGTACGGCGACAAGGGGTACCTGCAGGCGGCACTCGACGTCGTCGGGCACGAATTCACCCATGCCGTGGTGAGTTACGTCGTCGGCGACGGGGGTGCGGTGCTCGATTACGGCGAATCCGGCGCCCTCAATGAGGCCTATGCCGACCTTCTCGGCCTGTTGATCGAGGGAAAGTCGGGCCACGGCCGTTGGCTTATCGCGGAGGACTCCAGCCACGGCATCCTACGAAATCTCGCCAATCCGGCTGCGACGTCGACTCCGCAGGGTGTTCACCCCACCCACTATGACGACCGGTACACAGGCTCAGGCGATTACGGGGGGGTGCACATCAACAGCACCATCTTCAGCCACGCGGCCTACAAGATGATGACGGCGCCGGCCACCAGTGGGATCCCGGATGAAACCTGGGCCAGCTTGTTCTACCAGTCGCTGTACCGGCTGAGTCCGGGTGCTGTCTTCACCGACGGGCGGGCTGCCGTGCTGAGCACTGCCGCTGCGCTCGAATTCACCGAAGTTCAGCTCGACGCAATCCGCAGTGCATTCGACTCAGTCGGAATCCCCGGCGCCGCGGCGCCATCCGCTGTGGCTGCCTGACTGATCAACGAGTACGGCGCCCATGGGCTGATCGCCGAGCGTCTGCAACGCAATTTCGGTCCCCTCACACGCTGACTTCGTGGTAAGCCGGATGATCTGGGCCACTTCACCCGGCGCGTCGCACTGCAGGTAATGATCGGCTCCCGGCACTACCCAGTAGCGACTCTGGCCGGGCTTGTCCCTCAGATAGGCCTGCCAGACGTGATTGGCGACGCGCAGGGGAGAGACACCGTCGTGAAGACCCCAAATCAACGTGGTGTTGACGTCGATTCCGGAGAAGCGCTCCAGCCAGCCCGTTTCGTCGGCGGCGCGTTCGTGCAGATACTTTACGGTGTCGGGGAGCGCGGAGACCCCGTCATTGTGTGCGAAACACCTTGCCAAGGCGATGATTTCAGGGTCCTGCGGACCCCGGCGCGGCATGAACGTGGTCATTCCCAGGCCCGCGGCCAGCATGTCCGGTGTGGTAGCCGCGGCGGTCGCGCGACCGGTGGCCTCATCCAGCAGCGCCACCGGGAAGGCGGTCAGGTTCGCCAGCGGCAGGAAAACGTTTCCGTTGGTGATGAACAGGTCTTCGGGCAGGGCCTTGGCCTCCTGATCCGCGAGCATCGCCAGCGCGATCATGCCGATGCTGCTACCGCGGTCGTGGGTAATCATTCGATACTCGTCGAGGTCCCAGACGTGGGTGATCGCATGAACGAGCAGGCGCGCGTCGTCATAGAGGGAGTACACGAAGGGCTGGGACGGCTTGCCGGACAACCCATATCCAGGAAAGTCCAGGGTATAGATATCGAATTCGGTGCCCAACTCGCTGACGAGTGCGTAATAGTCGATGCTCGAGGTCGGGAAGCCATGCACGCAGACCAGCGCCGGCGCGCCGGGAGTGCCGCAGCGCCTGCTGAACACCTCGACTGTGGCCCCGGCGTTGGCCGCCGTTGTCGAAGCCCACCTGAAGGTCGTTCCACCCCGGCGCCATTCATCGAATATCTCCACGGTCCACTCCTCATGAGAGTTTGGTCATTGTCTAACGAGACCGCGCATTGTGCCCGGAATGAGCGTGGCGACCTCCCGCACCCGGTCCGGGTTGACGTCGAGGTCGGCGAACGCGAATCCGGTTCCTCAAGGCCTCGATAGAGCGTATCGATGATTTCCCGCGACGTGGTCTCGCAGCGATGCGCTCGGATCGATCGCGGCGAGGGTATCGGGACCGCGCCGGTTCGTGCGGCGGACGCAATGCCATTACAAGCTCACCATGTGTCACGTTATCGTGCCACATCCTAGCATCAGCGCATCATGATGCGCTGATGCTAGGATGTTGGTGTGCGCACTACCGTGGATCTTCCTGATGACCTGCATAAACAAGCCCAAGCCATTGCTCGGGACACCCACCGCACCTTCAGTGCGACGATCGCCGAGTTGATCCGCCGCGGACTAAAAACCGGAGTTACTGATGGTCTGCGAACAAGTGCTGTCACCGGTCTACCGGTCGTCAGCGTCGGTCGGGTCATCACGACCGAGGATGTCCGTTCGTTGGAGGACGAGAATTGAGGTTTCTTCTTGATGGGAACGTCCTGATCGCGTTGGTGGTCGCCGACCATGTGCATCATGAGGCCACTGAACGGTGGCACGCCCACCAGGCGAAAGAATTCGCCACCTGTCCGCTTACGCAGGGCAGCCTTATCCGCCTACTGTTGCGCGAGGGTCAATCCTCAGCGACCGCCGTAGCCGCGCTCGAAGGAATCACCGGCTCAGAAAAACATGAATTCTGGCCTGACAGTGTCTCATTCAGCGATGTCAAGATGGCGGGGGTCGTAGGGCATCGCCAGGTAACCGATGCTTACCTGGCCCATTTGGCGCGCGTTCATAACGGCCGACTTGCCACCTTCGATCAAAGCCTCGCGCAGATCCATAAAGACGTCGCCGACTTGGTCCCCGCGTAGGTCCGCAACGCGCGGACCAGCGCGGGACGGGCCGAGATTCAGCGGCGTTTGACCGACGTAAAGGGTGAGGTGCCGCAATGCCCATGTCACGGGTGGCAGTGGAATCAGCGGGGCCGCAATGTATGCATCCCGTACGAGGACCGGCCCAACCGGGGCCGCCGCATCAGGACTTGGTACCGGAAGCGCCGCCCGCTTGGCCGCCCGAGAGCAACAGCCCAACCGATAGCCGCGGCAGAAAGAGATTCGACCTCGAACGTGTTGGCGTGCAATGATATTCGCTATCAAGGGCTGCTACATCACTCAAATGACGGGCGACCCGAACATCTACAACAAGCGCACGATTTTCCCCTGGCGCTCTGGCCGGACGTTCCAACCCCCGAGTAGGCACCGCTGCGAGGGCAGCCTGAAATGGCGTGGCGGCTATTGCACCGCGAGGGTGAGGCTGTCGAGTCGGCGTACCAGCAGGCTCGGCAGCCACCGCGCCGGCTCGACGGCGGCGATCTGCCTGGTGTGCCTGAGCAGATGCCTGATCACGATCCGCGCCTCCATTCGCGCGAGCGCGGCACCGATGCAGAAGTGCGCCCCTCTGCCGAACGCGAGATGTCCCCTGCCGGCAGTGCGGTCCAGTCGAAATTCGTTGGGCGCCTCGAATTGCGCGGCGTCGCGATTGGCCGCGCCCCACAGCAGGATCAATCGTGACCCGGCAGGGAGTTCGCGTCCGCTCAGTGTGGTGTCGTTGCGTACGTGACGGTAGTGACCTCGGAACGGCGACTCGAACCGCAGTACCTCCTCCAGGAATGCCGGGACGAGGTCGGGGTTCTCGCGGATGCGATCCTGGATCTCGGGGCGGGTTGCGAGGATATTGGTCGCCGAGCCGATGAGGGACGCGGTCGACTCGCCCCCGGCGCCGAACAGCTGCACCAATATGAGCTGGGCGGTTATTTTGTCGAGTTCTCCGGTGGCACAGGCGATAGCGAGGGTGCCGAGGAGGTTGTCGGGTGGATTTTCGGCAGCGTACTGCAGCTTCTCGGCGACGTAGCCGACAAGCTCCGCGGCGGCGGTGCCGGCGGCCGACAGCTGGTCGGGGCTGACCAGCCCTTCCAGCAGCTGGGTGCTGGCATACGCCTTGGCGGCCAGCTGTTCGGCATCGCGATCAGGGACGCCGATGAGCCGGCAGACCACCATCATCGGCAGCCGGTTGGCGATCGCCGCCATCCACTCGATGCGACCGTCATGCAGTTCCTCGCGCCAGAGGTGCTCGGTCTTGCAGATGACGAATGACTCCAGGGCGTGCATACGTTTGGCGGCCAACTGCGGTACGAGCAGTTTGCGATGCAGGGCGTGCGCCGGGTCGTCGGCGGTGGCCAGCACCTGGGTAGGTCCTTCGAGCCCATCCATCCCGAACTGACCGATGGTGCCGTCGGGCCGATATGTCATGGTTGCGGTCAGGTTTGAGGAGAAGTCCTCTGGCCGGCCCACGGCCTCGGCCACCGCTTTCCCGCTGCAGACCGCAAAGAAATCCGATGCCCCGATGCGGTGAATGGGTGCCGCGGCGAGCATCCGGTCGTAGAGCGGATAGGGATCCTGGATGAACCGGGCGTCGAACAACGCCGCACCGAGGTTTGCGTCTCGAACCCTCACCTCTTCAGGCTGGAGGTGCTGCACCGGCTGAGTCAATGCTCCGCAGCCCACGTAAGAACTGTCGACTCTGTCGACGCACCGGCAACTCTGGCCACCCCGCTAACTCCGGAAATTCCTGTAACACCAGCACCACTTCCCGGGATAGACGTCAAAAGAACACGTAACCCGGGAGTCGAGATGTCGCGATATCACTGGATGGCCGTTGCAACCTCGGTGGGAGCTCTGGCCGCCCTCGGGCTTGCGCCGACCGCGTCTGCGGGGGGCGTGCCCGTATGGGACGGACCTTACGAAATCACCTTCCGCGTGGACGAGAAGACCGGCACGAGTATGGCAGCGACCCAGGCCGAGAACCGGTACACCGACAGCTACACGTTCGACACGAGTTGCTCGGGGGGATCCTGCGTCGCCACCATCGTCGGGGGACCCGCTCCGCGCAACTCCACGGTCCCGGTGCCGGTGACGTTCACCTGGAACGGTTCGGCGTGGGCTTCGAACACGAACTTTCACTGGAACTGCTTGATGCCAGACGGTTCCATCGAGTGGAATCCCGCGTCCGCGCAGGTGGCCTACACGCCGCAGTCCGATGACACGTTTGCCGGACGGTGGCACACCGACATCCAGAGTGGCGCCTGCCAGGGCACCGTCGACATCACGATGGCGGCTATTCCCGCATAGAGCGATGCCGGCACAAAGGCGGTCAGCCCGCGCCTTTGCCGTTGTCCACCCGGTAGACCGCCCCGTGGATCGCGGCGGCGTCGTCACTGGCCAAGAAGGCTATGGCCTTGGCGACGTCGTCGGGTTCCATCATTCCGCGGGGTGCGGCGATGCGCATGATCAGATCCCAGTCGGCATCCTCGGGGGCCTGGAACTCGGTCACCTGAGCGGTCCGCATACCGCCCGGACAGATCGCGTTGACCCGCACCCTCTCCTTGGTGAACTCGACGGCCAACGCGCGAGTCAGCCCGATCAACCCGTGTTTGGCCGCACAGTAACCCGCCGAATACACCTCGCCCTCGACCCCGGCGATCGACGCGACATTGACGATGTTGCCGGCGGTGTTCAACAGGTGCGGAATAGCGGCGCGGCACAGGTAGAACGGGCCGTCCAGGTTTACCGCGAGGTCGTGGTCCCAGTCGAGGTCGGTCATCGTGGCCGTGTGGCGCATCTGGTGGTACCCCGCGATATTGGCAAGAATGTCGAGTTGCCCGAATTTCTCGACACAGTCTGCGACAGCCTGCGCGCAAGCCTGCGGCGAGGAGATGTCCACGGGGGCGAAGCTCCCGCCCGAAATGTCGGAGAACACCTCCGCCATGCGAGCAGCATCCCGGGCAATGCCGAAGACCGTCGCTCCACGCTCGGCGAACAGTCTTGCGGTTGCTGCACCCAGGCCTGCCGAAGCGCCGGTGATCAGCGCAACCTTGCCGCGCAATTGGTTCATGGCCAAGACCTTCTCACGGGCAGGTAAGCGCTCGGACGGGCGGCGCACTTTCCGCTGCTTGCGCCCCCGCCCCCTTAGCGCTGTTTCGCCAGCACGACATGCGCCAGGGGGATTTGAATCTGCTCTGGCGCCGCGCCCAGACGCTCGGCCACACCCGCCTCGAGCCGATCGAACATCTCTGCTGCACGCGAATCCGCGGCCCCGCCCGCCAGCGCCGTCGACAGCGCCGGGAACACCGAGGCCCTGGCGAACCTGGCCCAGCGTGCGCCGAAAGCCTCTGCGTCACTGTCGACCCGGTAGCGGGCCCAGAACCGGTCCTCGGCATCGAAGACTTCGAGGTGTTCGATTTCGAGCCGCTCGAAGCGCCCGGACGGCGCGAACGGGGCCATGAAGTCAGATTCGCGCCGCCCGACGGTGGGAATGCACATCCGGGACACCTCGTCGGCGGTGAGTAGGCCGTTGGTCTGCAACTCATCGAGCTCGTCCCTCATCGCCGCCAGCAGTGGCCGGTATCCGTACTCGCCATCGTCGCCGATGGCCATCGTCGTCACGACCAGACGGCCGCCGGGGCACAGCTCCCGTCCGCGGAACGCGACGAACTCATGCCAGTCGTGGGCGCCCTGCTTGGCATACGCGTCGCGCACGGATTCGTCCGCGCAGTAGGCCACGTGGAGGTGGTCCTCGATGACACGCGGAACCCGACTCAGCCACTGGATCGCCCAGGAACTCCAACCGAGGTTGACACTGTTTGAGGGCAATATTTGCGAAAAGAAGGAACGGCCCACCGCCGACGCAAAGGTGGCTCGGTCCTTGCCTAGATAGGCGTCCGGATCGTCCTCGAGGGTTCGGAACAACGCACTGAAGTCGTTGTCGGGCATGTCGGTGTGGACGACCAGCACCGAATGCTCGGGGCGGGTTCGCTTGCGCAGCACCGCTATCGCCGCGCCGACCGGTATCAGCGCGTTGTGCCCGCTGGATGCTCCGTAATCGGCGATGGCGATCGGCTGTGGCGGATCCGGCAGCGGCACCGCGGCCGCCGCCTGCTCGAACAATGTGATGGCCGACTGCAGACCCGCCGCCTGCAATCGTGCGGCGGCGCTATAGGAGCCGCTGCCCGTCGGCTCCGGCTGCACGACGATGCTCGACTCAGGCATCGCGACCTCCGAGACCGTCCGGGCGAATGGGCTATTTCAACGGTAGCCTTCGCATGCCCGTGCCGTGAAGGTACCTTCACGCTCGGCTACGACAGCGAGGAAGCCTTCACGCTCGGCGGGACTGCGGCTGGGCGGGACTGCGGCTGGGCGGGACTGCGGCTCGGCGACCGACGTCAGCCGCCCCGTGCCACCCACTCGTCGTAGTGGATCAATTCGTCGCCGACGGTCGTCGAATCGCCGTGGCCGGTGTAGACGACAGTTTCACCGGGCAACTTCGCAAGGCGACCGGAGATCGATTCCAGGATGGTGGGGAAGTCGGAGAAAGAGCGTCCCGTGGCTCCGGGTCCGCCCTGGAAAAGCGTGTCGCCGCTGAACACCGCGTTGAGCTCCGGCGCGTGCCAGCACACCGAGCCGGGAGAATGGCCTGGGGTGTGCAGCGCGCGCAGCTCGATACCGGCCACGCGTAGCGCATGGCCGTCGGTTACCGGATGAAAGTCGCTGTTGGGATGCGTCATTCGCCACAGTATGTCGTCGGCCGGATGCATCAGCACCGGGGCGTCGAGCGCCGCACTCAACTGGGGCGCAACGGTGACGTGGTCGTTGTGACCGTGCGTGCACACCACCGCAACGACGTGGCGTCCGCCAACAGCTTCGATGATCGGCTCGGCGCTGTGCGCCGCGTCGAACACCACCACCTCCGCGTGCTCCCCGTCGTCGCCAACCAGCCAGATATTGTTGTCGACCTGCCAGCTGCCTCCGTCGAGCTCGAACGTTCCGTTGGTCACCAGGCGCTGGATCGGGCCGCCATTCACCAGACCACCACCGAGCGCAGCACTACGTCGTCGCTGCCGGTGTGCATCTTGTGGAATGCCTCCTCGATATCGTCCAGCCCGATCCGTTCGGAGACGAACTTGTCCAACGGGAACCTGCCCTGCAGATAAAGACTTATCAGGGTGGGAAAGTCGCGCTCGGGAAGGCAGTCGCCGTACCAGGACGACTTAAGCGATCCGCCGCGGGAGAAGAAGTCGATCAATGGCATCTCCAGCGTCATGTCCGGGGTGGGAACACCGACCAACACCACCGTGCCCGCCAGGTCGCGGGCATAGAACGCCTGTTTCCAGGTCTCCGGTCGGCCGACCGCGTCGATCACGACGTCGGCGCCGTTCCCGTCGGTCAGATCCTGAATGGTCTTCACCGCGTCCAGCTCGTGGGCGTTGATGGTGTGTGTTGCCCCGAACTCGCGGGCCCAGTGCAGCTTCCGATTGTCGGTGTCAACCGCGATGATGCGTTTGGCGCCGACCAGTCGGGCCCCGGCGATCGCGGCATCGCCGACGCCGCCGCAGCCGATGACCGCGACGGTGTCGTCGCGATTGACATTGCCGGTGTTGATCGCCGCGCCCAGTCCGGCCATCACGCCGCAGCCCAGCAAGCCGGCCGCCGCCGGATCGGCCGCCGGATCGACTTTGGTGCACTGGCCTTCGTGCACGAGCGTCTTGTCGGCGAAAGCCCCGATGCCCAGCGCAGGGGTCAGCGCGGTGCCGTCGACCAGCGTCATCGGCGCCGATGCGTTGAACGTCTCGAAGCACAGATGCGACCGTCCGCGCTTGCATGCGCGGCACCGGCCGCATACCGCGCGCCAATTGAGGATCACGAAGTCGCCGGGCTCGACGTTGGTGACGCCGGGGCCGATGGATTCGACGGTGCCGGCGGCTTCGTGGCCGAGCAGGAACGGGAACTCGTCGTTGATTCCGCCATCGCGATAGGTCAGGTCGGTGTGGCATACGCCGCAGGCGAGGATATCGACGACGACCTCGCTCGGTCCTGGGCCGGGGATGACGATATCCACCACCTCGACTGGCTCGGCCTTCGTCCGGGCGATTACTCCGCGCACAGTCTGGGTCATGACCTCAATTTAGCGGGCCCGGCCGGATGCTCGCCGATGCGTGCGGGTGGCCCTGCACCTGTTGGCCGGCGCCGGGCCAACATCTACCCAATTGCCTGCGCGGCTGCACAGGTAGCGTCGATGATCATGACGACACCGAACCAAGAGCTGGCCACTACCACCGAGGCCACCGAAGAGTTTGCCGGGAGAATCCTCGGTGCCATCGATGCCGCCAGCGTGGCCATCCTGTTGTCGATCGGTCACCAGACCAGGCTGTTCGACACCCTCGCCGGGCTTCCGCCGGCCACCAGCGCGCAGATCGCCGACGCCGCCGGGCTCAACGAACGCTACGTACGCGAATGGCTCGGCGGTGTGGTAGCCGGCAGGGTAATTGACTATGACCCTGCGACACAAAGGTATTCGCTTCCCCAGCATCGTGCCGCCGTGCTGAGCAGGGCCGCCGGCCCAGACAACCTCGCCCGCGTCGCGCAGTTCATCCCGTTGCTCGCCGAAGTGGAGCAGAAGGTGATCGACCGCTTTCACCACGGTGGTGGTTTGCCCTACAGCGAGTACCCGCGCTTTCACACACTGATGGCCGAACAGAGCGGAGAAGTGTTCGACGCGGCGCTGATAGACACCATCCTGCCGATGGTCGACGGTCTGCCCGAACGACTCCGGGCCGGGATCGACGTAGCCGACTTCGGTTGCGGCAGCGGCCATGCCGTCAACGTCATGGCCAAGGCGTTCCCGGACAGCCGGTTCGTTGGGATCGACTTCTCGGAGGAGGGGGTGGCCGCTGGTGTCGGCGAAGCCCAGCGGCTCGGGTTGACCAACGCGAGATTCGAGGCAGCCGACGTCGCCGAGTTCGGCACGGCCGAATCCTTCGATTTCATCACGGCATTCGACACCATCCACGACCAGGCCCACCCGCGCCAAGTGCTGCAAAACATCCATCGAGTCCTGCGGCGCGGCGGCAGCTATCTGATGGTCGACATCAAGTCGTCGAGTCGGCTTGAGGACAACGTCGGCGAGCCCTTGGCTTCCTACCTGTACACCGTCTCGACGATGCACTGCATGAGTGTTTCCCTGGGTCTCGACGGCGACGGGCTGGGCACCTGCTGGGGCCGTGAACTGGCCACCTCCATGCTGGTCGACGTTGGATTCTCCGATCTACAGGTACGCGAGATCGAGTCGGACCCGGTCAATTACTACTACGCGGCCCGGAAGTGAGCGACGCCGAGATAGGCGCCAACGCGCCAACGCGACAGCCGACGGGCCAGCGCTGCTTGGGAAAACATTAAGCTGCTCACTCGATGTCTGCTCTCGACGTACTGACTGAATGGCCGGTTCCCACCGTCGCCGCGGCGGTGGTGGGGTCTTCCGGGGTGCTGGACAGTCACGGCGACACCGCGAGGCGCTTCGCACTGGCCTCGGTCACCAAGCTCCTGACAGCTCGTTCGGCGCAGGTGGCTGTCGAGGAGGGGGCTATCGAACTCGACAGCCAAGCAGGCCCGCCCGGCTCGACGGTGCGTCATCTGCTCGCCCACACCGCGGGTTATGACATGCATTCGGGGAAGGTGCTCGCCGAACCGGGCACCCGGCGGATCTACTCCAATCAGGGGTTCGCGGTGCTCGCCGGTGTCCTTGAGCGCGAATCCTCTATCGCATTCGACACCTACCTGGCGGAGTCCGTCCTCGAACCGCTCGGGATGGCCGGCACCGTCCTGGACGGTGGGGCCCGGGCGGCCGGCTACGGGGCGACCTCGACGGTCGATGACCTTGCGGCGTTCGCGAGCGATCTGCTTGCGCCGGTCACGGTGTCTGCTCCGATGCACGCTGAGGCCACCACCGTGCAGTTCCCAGGTCTGGACGGCGTGCTGCCCGGCTTCGGCGTGCAGCGGCCGAATGACTGGGGGCTGGGATTCGAAATCCGCGACGGTAAGTCGCCGCACTGGACGGGAGAGGCGAACGGGACCAGCACGTACGGCCATTTCGGCCAGTCGGGGACGTTCCTGTGGGTTGATCCGCACGCCGAAATCGCGCTGATCGTGCTCACCGACCGCGACTTCGGCGACTGGGCACACGAGGTGATGCCGGCGCTATCTGATGAAGTTCTGAGAGAATTCACGTCGGACTAGCGCAACATGCGCCTCACGGGGCACAATAGTCACGTACGGCACAACTACATCGTATGCACACATCGCGTTCAGTTCGGTGTTTCACCAGGTCGTTGGGGAAGACGTCCCTCGTGGAGCCGAAGGAGAAGAAGATGCGTGCAGCGAACCAATTCGCCGACGCGACCACCGGCGTGGTGTATGTCCACGCCTCACCCGCGGCGGTGTGTCCCCACGTCGAGTGGGCGTTGTCGTCGACCCTGTCTGCGAGGGCGAATCTCAAGTGGACTCCGCAGCCGGCCATGCCCGGGCAACTGCGTGCCGTGACCAACTGGGTCGGTCCGGTTGGCACCGGAGCCCAACTGGCGAACGCGTTGCGCTCGTGGTCGGTGCTGCGCTTCGAGGTGACGGAAGATCCCAGCCAAGGCGTCGACGGGCACCGCTGGTGCCACACCCCGCAACTGGGCATGTGGAGCGGCGCGATGAGCGCCAACGGAGACGTGATGGTCGGCGAGATGAGGCTGCGCACGTTGATGGCATCGGGTGTGGACGCACTCAGCGTCGAGCTGGATTCGGTGCTGGGCACCGCGTGGGACGAGGCGCTCGAGGTCTACCGCGACGGCGGCGACAATGCCGAGGTCAGTTGGCTCAACAGGGGAGTCGGTTAGGCCTGACTTCTTGGCCGAAGAATCTTCAGCGCGCCCGGAACGGCTGTTACTTCGACCGGCAGCGGGCAGACGTATTCGCCGTCGGCGTAGGCCGTGATCCCGGGCGAGTCGACGCTGACCGTGCGGGCTCGGGCGGTCCGCACCTCATCGAGGTTGACGTGGGTGCCCTTGAACACCGTCGGAAACAGGCGGATGAGCTTGGTACGAGATGCCGAAGCCACCATGGTCACGTCGAGTAGGCCGTCAGTTGGGTCGGCGCCCGGACAGATCCGCATCCCCCCGCCGTAGCTGCGGGTGTTGCCGAACGCGGCCAACGTGAGATTGGTGATCAGTTCTTCCCCGCCGTCGAAGGACAATCGGAACGGAAGCAGCCTGAGCTTGGAGATTTCGGCCACCATCGCGAGGTTGTAGCGCATTCGACCGTGTGGCCAACGCATCCGGTTCGTCCGGTCGGTGACCAGTGAATCGAAGCCGGCGGCCATGACGGTGCCGAACCACTTGTCGGTGCCGTCCGCGCCTCGGACGCGACCCAGGTCGACTGTGTCGACGACCCCGTCGACCACCACGTCGGCCGCAGCTTCGGGATCCTTGCCGGGGATCCGGAACGCCCGCGCATGGTCGTTACCGGTCCCTGCGGGGACGATGGCCAACGGTATTTCGGTTTGTGCGAGCACCTGCAGGGCCAGCGAGATGATGCCGTCTCCGCCGACAACCACCAGCGCGTCCATCCCGCGCTCCAGGGCGCCGCCGACGAGTTGTCGCGCGTGCGCCGCGTCGCGGCCCGCGATGGCCACCACGTCGACGCCCCGTCGGTGCAATTGCGCGATGGCGCGCTCGGCGGCATGTGGCGCGCCGCCGTGCCCAGATGCAGGGTTGGTCAGTACGGTGACTCGAGCCCGCTCGGTCACGGAATCAGCTTGCCCGGGTTCAGGATTCCCGCCGGATCAAGCGCCGCTTTGACAGCGCGCAAGACCTGCACTCCGACGTCGCCGACCTCGTTGCGCATCCATGGCAGGTGGTCGGCGCCGACGGCGTGATGGTGCGTGATGGTGGCGCCGACGCGGACCATCGCGTCGGAGGCGGCCGCCTTGGCTGCGCGCCACTGCTCGATCGGGTTGCCGCGCTGGGCAGCAACGATGGTGAAGTACAACGAAGCCCCGGTGGGGTACACATGCGAAATGTGGCACAACACCAACGCCGGCGTACCCGAATCGGCGAGCGCGCCGGTGAGTGCCTCGGTGACCGCGGCCTTCAGGGCGGGTACGTTCGACCAGTTCGTTGCGGTCTCCAAGGTTTCGCACAGGGCCCCGGCCGACAGCAGCGAGTCGCGCAGATATGGCGCGTTGAAGCGGCCGTGCTCCCATGCGCGGGCGGGGTCCTCGCCCAGCGACGTGCCGCCGTTGGACTCCAGCACCGCGCGCGTCTCGGAGTGGCGGCTCGCCACGTGCGCTTCGGTGCCTTCGAACACCGTGATAGCCAGGCACCCGCCGGTGACCTGCTGTTCGCCGATGCTTTCGGTAGTCGCCAGGTTGACGCCGGTCTCGGCTTCGTCGGAGAGCCGGATCACGGTGGGCCCGGTGCCGGTTTGAACAACCGCACGAAGAGCGTCGGCGCCCGTGGCGAAGTCCGGAAACGACCACGCCTCATAGCGGGTCGCAGCCGGGATGGGATGCACGCGGACCCGGACCCGGGTGATGACTCCGAAGGCGCCCTCCGAGCCCATGAGCAGCTGGCGCAGGTCGGGGCCGGCCGCTGATTCTGGGGCGCGCCCCAGGTCCAGGATGCCGGCCGGGGTGACGGCTCGCAGGCCGCGAACCATGTCGTTGAACCGGCCGTATCCCGCGGAGTCCTGTCCGGACGAACGGGTCGCGGCGAATCCGCCGATGGTGGCGAACAAGAAGCTCTGCGGATAGTGCCCCAGGGCGAAACCACGCTCGCCGAGCAGGAGTTCGGCGTCCGGCCCGCTGAGTCCGGCGCCCAATTCAGCCTCGCAGGAAATCTCGTCGAGGGCGTGCAACTCGTTGAGCCGGCGCAGATCCAGAGACACCACCGCATTGAAGTCGCCCCGTACCGGATCCAGCCCGCCGACGACGCTGGTGCCGCCTCCGAACGGGACGACAGCGATGCCGTGCTCCGTGCAGAACTCGAGGACCTCGGCTATTTCTCCTTCGTTGGCGGGCAGCAGTATTGCATCCGGAGCATCCTGAACCCCGAAATCCCGGCGCCGCAGTAGATCGAGTGTCGACTTGCCACCGGCACGCAGGAGTCTGCTGCGATCATCGGTCGTGATGTTCGCGGCGCCGACGATGGAGCTCAAGCCGTCGCGGTCGGCCTGCGAGAGTGTCGAGGGCCGAAGCTGGACCTGATCGGCGCTGGGCTGGGCCGGGCCCGGCCCCTCGACACCGAGCGCTTGACTGAGCAGAGCACTGATGCCGGGGGATAGAGGTTTGGCCGCGGCGGGATCACCCCAGGCGTTCCATTGCATCGGCGGGTCGGCGGGATGGGCGTCAGCAGCGGTCATGAGTTACAGTATTACAGATAATGTCAATCTGTAACTCTGAAACCAGCGGCGTGGAGACGAAGATTCTCGACGCGGCTGCAGAGTGCGTTCTCGCGTACGGCCTCGAGCGGACCACGATGACCGAGATCGCGCGTCGTGCGGGGGTCAGCCGTCCGACCATCTACCGGCGCTGGCCTGACATCCGGTCGGTGATCGCCGAGCTCCTGACCGTCAGGATCGCCGGTGTGCTCGAGGACGTCCCCGACAGACGTGTCGGGCGCGAGGCGTTGGTCGAGCGGGTGATCGCCGTCGCCGAGCGGCTGCGCAACGACGAGGTCGTCATGTCAGTGATCGTCGGCGCGCCGAATGTGGCCATGGTGTATATCGCCGAACGGCTGGGCACCAGCCAGAAACTTCTGGTTGACGCGCTGGCCGAGGGCATCAAAGCGGCGCAGCACGACGGTAGTGTGCGCCTTGGCGACCCGCGTCAGATGGGGGCGATGTGCCTGCTCATCACGCAATCAACCATTCAGTCGGCACACATGGTCGAAGCGCTCCTCGACAGTAGGGCGCTCACCATCGAGCTGGCGCACTCACTGAACGGATACCTGAAACCTTGAACGGCTCAACGGCTCTGAATGCATCCCGACGGGCGGAGGAACTCCTGGCGCTTGGCGACGGCGCTGCTGTCGATCTCATCGTGATCGGCGGCGGCATTACCGGCACCGGAATCGCGCTGGACGCGGTGACCCGCGGCTTATCCGTCGTGCTGGTCGAAAAGCGCGATCTGGCATTCGGAACCAGCCGATGGAGCTCCAAGCTGGTTCACGGCGGCCTGCGCTACCTGGCCACCGGCAACGTCGGCATAGCCCGGCGCAGCGCGATCGAACGCGGAATCTTGATGTCCCGCAACGCGCCACACCTGGTAAGCGCTATGCCACAGCTCGTTCCGCTACTGCCCGACATGAACCGAACATCGCGGTTACTGGTGCGGGTCGGGTTTGCGGCCGGCGACGGGCTGCGCAAGTTGGCGGGTACGTCGGCCTCGACGCTGCCCAGGTCCCGCCGCATCGATGCGGAACGGGCCGTCGAGCTGGCTCCGACCGTGCGCCGCGGCGGCCTCGATGGCGCGCTGCTCGCCTACGACGGGCAGCTCATCGACGACGCCCGGCTGGTGACGGCGGTGGCTCGGACCGCGGCGCAGCATGGCGCCCGAATTCTCACCCGTGTCGCGGCATCGAATGCGACGGGTACCGCGGTCACGCTCACCGACACGCTCACCGGAGAATCCCTCCACGTCACGGCACGCGCGGTCGTCAACGCCACTGGGGTGTGGGCGGGCGAGGTCGACGACTCCATCCGGCTGCGGCCCAGCCGTGGAACTCATCTGGTGTTCGACGCCGCAGCGTTCGGCAATCCCTCTGCCGCATTGACGGTGCCGATCCCCGGCGAACTCAACAGGTTCGTGTTCGCGATGCCCGAACAACTCGGCAGGGTGTATCTGGGCCTGACCGACGAGGACGCCCCGGGGCCGATCCCCGATGTCCCTCAACCGACCCCTTCGGAAATCACGTTCCTGCTCGACACCGTCAACACCGCCCTCGATACGTCCCTCGGCCCCAACGACGTCATCGGTGCCTTCGCCGGCCTGCGGCCGCTGATCGACAGCGGCGACGGGAACACCGCGGACCTGTCGCGGGAGCACGCCGTCGTCGAGTCCCCCAGTGGAGTGATCAGCATCGTGGGCGGCAAACTGACCGAGTACCGGTACATGGCGCAGGACGTGGTGGACCGTGCGGCTACGCTGCGCGGGTTGGCTGTGGGCGTATGCCGGACCCACAACCTACCGCTGGTCGGGGCGCCGGCGAATCCTGTTGCGACACTTCGCTCAGCAGCCGTGCTGCCGGGATCGTTGGTAGCGCGGTACGGCGCCGAGGCGCCCAATGTGATCGCCCGGGCTGCTTGTGATCGGCCGATCGATCAGGCGGTCGACGGAATCGACGTCACTCGGGCGGAGTTCGAATATGCGGTCACCCACGAGTGCGCGCTCACGGTCGATGACATCCTTGACCGGCGGACCCGCATCGGACTCGTCGCCGCGGACCGCGCGCGGGCGGAGGGCGTCGCTGAAGAAATGCTCACCGGGTACACCTCGCGCTAACTCCAGTCCTGCGCCGAGCAGACACAAAGTGACCCGGATTCCCTGGAATCCGGGTCACTTTGTGTCTGCTCGCGCTCGGGGGTTACAGCGGGATGTTCTTGTGCCGGCCGCGGCGCGCGGGCGCCTCGGCCAACGCCTGGGTCAGCACGCTGCGGGTGTGTTCGGGGTCGATCTTCGCGTCCACCACACCGATGTCGATTGCCGCGTCGACGCCGCCGGCGAGCCGCTCGTGTTCGACGGCGAGTTCTTCGTGCAGCGCCTCGCGTACCTCGGGAGCGGCGGCGGCCAGCTTCTTCTTGTGCAGGATGCCGACCGCGGCCTTGGCGCCCATGACGGCGACTTCGGCGTCAGGCCAGGCGAACACCTTGGTGGCGTTCAGTGAGCGCGAGTTCATCGCGATGTAGGCGCCGCCGTAGATCTTGCGGGTGACCAGCGTGACACGTGGGACCGACGACTCGCCGAAGGCGTGCAGCAACTTGGCGCCACGTCGAACCACGCCGCCCCACTCCTGATCGACGCCGGGCAGGTAGCCGGGCACATCCACGACGACGACCAACGGAATGCCAAAGGCATCGCACAGCCGAACGAAGCGCGCCGCCTTCTCCGCGCTTTCGGAATTCAGGCAGCCACCGAGTCGCAGCGGGTTGTTGGCGAGCACGCCGACCGTGCGTCCCGACAGCCGGCCCAGACCGACCACCATCGACGGCGCCCACTTGGCCTGGAACTCCTCGAAGGGTGAGTCGTCATCCAACAGGGCCTCCACCAGGGGATGCACGTCGTAGGCGCGCCGCGCCGAATCAGGGAGCAGCGCATGCAGATCGGTGTCTCCGGCCTCAGCTTTGCTGCGGTCGAAATGGCCCTGCTGGCAGAAGTAGCCGACCAGGCGCCGGCCACGGGCGTAGGCATCGAGTTCGTCGGCAGCGACGATGTGGCACACGCCGGATTTCTTGTGGTGGGTATCGGGCCCACCAAGACTGGCCATGTCGACATCCTCGCCGGTCACGCTGCGCACAACGTCGGGACCAGTGACGAAAACCCGCCCCTCCGGTGCCATGATCACGACGTCGGTGAGCGCCGGGCCGTAGGCCGCGCCACCGGCGGCGAAACCGACCACGACCGAGATCTGGGGGACGTACCCGGATGCCCGGATCATCGCCTCGAAAACCAGCCCGACCGCATGCAGGGCCTTGACCCCCTCGGCCAAACGGGCGCCGCCGGAGTGCCAGATCCCGACGATCGGGCTCTGCTCCTCGATGGCGAGGTCGTAGGCGTCGACGATGTGTCGGCAGCCCTGCACGCCCATGGCGCCGCCCATCACCGTGCCGTCGGTGCAGAAGGCGATGGTCCGCACGCCGTTGACGGCGCCGGCCGCGGCCAGCACCCCGGAGCTGTCACGTTCGTGAAGCAGCTCGACGGTGCCGTCGTCGAAGAAGGTGGATAGGCGTAGCAGCGGGTCACGCGGATCCAGGGATTCGTTGAGTGCGTCTGGGGCCAGCCCATCCTCAATCGTCGTCATGCGTTCTCCTGCCGTTTCAGTACTTACCGAAGGCCAATGCGACATTGTGCCCGCCGAATCCGAACGAATTGTTGATCGCGTATCGGAGGGCTCCTGTGCGCGGTTGCCCGGCAACCACATCGAGATCGATCTCGGGGTCGAGGTTCTTCAGGTTCAAGGTTGGTGGGATCACCCCGTCGCGAAGCGCCAGCAGGGTCAAGATCGACTCCACCGCCCCGACCGCGCCGACCGAATGGCCCAGCGCCGACTTCGGCGCGTAGACCGCTGGGCGGTGACCACCCATCGCGTTGTTGATCGCCCGGCCCTCGGCAACGTCGCCGACGTTGGTGCCGGTGGCATGCGCGTTCACGTGATCGATGTCGGCCGGCTCGAGACCCGCCAGCTGGATCGCCCGCGACATCGCGTATCCGGCGCGCTCACCGTTGGGGTCGGGGGCCACCATGTGGAAGCCGTCCGAGGTGATGCTGGCGCCCATCAGACGCCCCAGAATCGTGGCGCCACGGGCCTTGGCGTGCTCCTCGGTCTCGATGACCATGAGGGCGCCCGCTTCACCGAAGACAAACCCGTCGCGGTCCCTGTCGAACGGACGGCAGGCACCGGCGGGGTCGTCGTTGTTGGTGGACATGACGATGCGCATCTGCGCGAATGCGGCGATCGGCACGGCCTCAATCCGTTGTTCGACGCCGCCGCAGATCGCGATGTCGGCCTCGCCGAGCACGATGTTGCGCCAGGCCTGGGCGATGCCCTCAGAGCCCGAGGCGCAGGCCGAGACGGGAGTGACCACACCGGCCTTGGCGTGGCGTTCGAGTCCGACCACCGCCGAGGGGCCGTTGGGCATGTACATCTGGACCGACAGCGGTGAAACGGCCCGAAGGCCCCGTTCGCGCATGCCGTCGTAGGCGAACACGAGGGCTTCGGCGCCGCCGAGTCCCGTTCCGATCGACACCAACAGCCGGTTGGTGTCGACCTCCGGGGCGCCCGCGTCGTCCCAGACGCGCCGCCCCAACACAGCGGCCATCTTCTGGACGTAGGACATCCGCCGGTTCTCGACTTTGGTCAGTTCGGAGTCGAAGCCCTCCAGCAGACGGCCGCCGATGCGGACCGGAAGGCCGAACTCTTCGATGAAGGGGTCGGTGAGCGTGCGGATGCCGCTTTGCCCGTCCAGGACCGCCTTCCAGGTCGACTCGGCGTCGGTGGCCACACTCGTGGTCATCGCGATTCCGGTGACGACGACGTCGGGAATCCCGCTGCCTGTTGTCGGCGAAGCCATGGCTGAGTTGTGTCCTTCCTGTGCTGGTTCCGTCTAGTAGCGACCAAACGCCAGGGCGACATTGTGGCCGCCGAATCCGAACGAATTGTTGATGGCGTACTGGTATTCGCCGTATCGAGGCTCGCCCGCGACGACATCGAGATCGATCTCGGGGTCGGGGGTCTCGTAGTTCAGCGTCGGCGGGATCACCCCGTCGCGCAGCGCGAGCACCGTGAGGATCGACTCGAGGGCGCCGACGGCGCCGATCGAGTGACCCAACGCTGACTTCGGCGCGTAGACCGCGGCGTGCTCAGCACCGGCGACCCGGATGGCGTTGGCCTCGGCGATGTCGCCGATCGAGGTCGACGTGGCGTGTGCGTTGACGTGCTGGATGTCCGACGGTGACATGCCTGCCGTCTCCATCGCCCGCTACATGGCCTGGCCGGCCCGCAGACCGTCCGACGCCGGGGCCACCATGTGGAACGCGTCCGAGGTGATGCCGGCGCCCATCAGCCGTGCCAGCGGCTTGGCGCCCCGGGCCTTGGCGTGCTCCTCGGTCTCGATGACCATCAGGGCGCCGGCTTCCCCGAAGACGAAGCCGTCGCGGTTCTTGTCGAAGGGCCGGGAGGCGCCTTCGGGATCATCGTTGCGGGTCGACATCGCCCGCATCATCGAAAACGCCGCGATGGGCAGCGCTTCGATGCCGCCTTCGACGCCACCACAGACGGCGATGTCGGCGTCACCCATGACGATCTGCCGCCAGGCGTGGGCGATGCCCTCGGATCCCGAGGAGCACGCCGACACCGGGGTGATGACCCCGGCGCGGGCGCCCAACTCCAAGCCGACGACCGCGGCCGCGCCATTCGGCATGATCATCTGAACAGCGAGCGGGGACACCTTGCGGGGGCCGCCCTCGTTCATCGCGTCATAGGTCTCGACGATCTTCTCGCCACCGCCCAGACCCGTGCCGATGACCACGGCGAACCGGTCCGGATCGACCTCGGGTGAGCCCGCGGTCTCCCAGAGCTGGTTGCCCAGGTACTTCGACATCCGCTGGACATACGACATGCGCCGCAATTCCAACCGGGTCATGAGGGGATCGAGGGGCTCCTTGAGGTGCCCCCCGATCTTGACCGCAAGATCCCACTTCTCGACGAAGTCGTCCTCGAGAATGCGGATGCCGCTTTCGCCGGCCAGCAGACCCTTCCACGTGCTCTCGATATCTGGTGCGATCGAGGTGGTCGCCGTCACGGCGGTCACCACGACGTTGGGGAAACCGCCGTTAGCAGTGGAAGGTCTGGTCACTTGTCACCTGTGATCTGTGCCCGGATGGCCGCAGCGGCCTCGGGGTTCTCTTCCTCGAGCTTCTGGATGTAGGAAACGACGTCGCCGACGGTGCGCAGACCGGCGAGATCCTCGTCGGGGATCTTCACGCCGTACTTGTCCTCGGTCTGCACCGCGATCTCGACCATCGACAGCGAGTCGATGTCCAGGTCGTCAACGAATGACTTCTCGGGAGTCACCTCGGAGGGCTCGATTCCGGTGACCTCTTCGATGATCTCGGCGAGGCCAGTGATGATTTCTTCCTGAGTGGCGGGCACGTCGGCTCCTATCTGTTGGTTGTTACTTGCTGTTGGTTGTTACTGGAGTTGCTACGTGGATGACGATCGGTCGATCTCTTGGGTCTCCGGGTCGGTCAGCTCCCGCGGAGAAATTCCGCGAGTCCATCCAGGTCCGCGGGAGATTTTATGGGATGGGTCGGTGTTCCCTTTAATTCGCGTTTGGCGATCCCGGCCAGCGTTCCCGCCGGGGGGAACTCCACGATCGCCGACGTGCCCAACCCCCGCATGGTTGCCGTGCACAGATCCCACCGGACCGGCTGGGTCAGCTGTGCTACCAGCTTGGTCATCGCATCGGCGCCCGAGGACACCGGGCGGCCGTCGGCGTTCGACAGCAGCGTGGCGGTCGGGTCAGCCGGCGTGATTCGGTCGGCGACGGCTGCGTACCCCGGGAGTGCCGAGGCCATGTATTGGGTGTGGAACGCGCCTGCGGTGGCGAGCGCGCGGACGCGTGCCCGCGCCGGAGGATCCTCGGCCAGCTTCTCGAGGGCCGACACCGCCCCGGCGGCAACGATCTGTCCGGCCGCGTTGCGGTTGGCGGGTACGAGGTCCAGGGCATCGAGCCGGGCCAGCACCTCCTCTTCGTCGCCGCCGAGCAGCGCCGACATGCCGGTGGGCTCAAGTGCGCAGGCTTTGGCCATCTCGGCGCCGCGGGTGGTCGCCAGCCCGATGGCCTCGTCGGCCGTGATGACGCCGGCGATGGCGTAGGCGGCGATCTCCCCGACCGAATGCCCGGCCGCGACGATGTCGAGGTTCTGAAGGTCGCCGTGTCTGGCGAGTTCCTCGTGGGCGAGCAGCGTCGCCGCGACAACGAGTGGCTGGGTTACCGCGGTGTCGGTGATTTCCTCAGCGGTGGCGGTGGTGCCCAGCCGGGCCAGGTCCAGGCCACTGATGTCCGACCATGCAGCGATGCGCTGCGCAACTCCGGGCAGGTCCAGCCAGCCGGTGAGCATGCCGGGGGTCTGGGAGCCCTGTCCGGGCGCGAGGAATGCGAGCACAGTCTTCTGAGGCACGCCATTAAGGAAACATTGAGAAGACGGTTTTGCACGGTGTAAGAGATTATGAACCTTGTCTTATGTTTTTGTAGGTATCTGACAAAACGCCATGTAATGGGACGTCAGCGAGGCCGGACTGAGATCTATCAAGTGGCCGTTTGGCCCCCGACTGTGACTGGTGTAACACCGATGATCTGCGCGGGTGCGGTGCCCGTCCAGGTCGAGTGGTGAGCTTGGCGCGTCAGCCTGCCTACCGTCGACGCCACCCGCAGCACGTAGGAGTCTCGCGGAACCGTGGGATCGCGACCGGTGAAATCGGCGATCCGCTTGAGTCGGTAGCGAACGGTATTTGGATGAACGAACAATGTGCGGGCGCAAGCCTCGATGGCGCCACCGGAGTCGAGATAGGCGTCCAAGGTCTGCATCAGCGCGGGGCCGGCGTCCGACAGTGGCCGCATCACCTCGGCCTCCAGTGCCGCGGCCGCCGTGGTGTCGCCCAGGAGTGCTCGCTCGGGGAGTAACTCTCGAGCCGGCACCGGCCGCGGGGCGCCCGCCCATCCGGCAACGGCGTTCATTCCCGCGATGGCCTCTACTGCGCTGCGATGGGCGGCGGCCAGCGTCGACGCGGTCGGCCCGATCACCACGGGGCCGTCATCGAACACGTTCATCAGGTCGGTCAGGAAACGGTCGGTCGGTGCCAACCCGCCGGAGACGATGGTGATCAGCCAGGTGCCGTGCACGTCCGACAGCGCTGCTCGCCCGTTGCGGCTGGCGGCGTCATGGACGTCGTCGCCGGCGAAGTCCATCCGGTCGGGGCGGGGCGTCCCGACGACGACGGTTGCCGGCGCCGTTGCGTCCCAGTTCAACGCTGCGGCCTGCGACTGCAGTTCCGGGCCAAGGTCGCCCCGGACCACAGCGTCCACCAGATTGGCCTCCATGCGGGTGTCCCAGGCGCCACGGGCCTCGGCTTGGTCGGCGTATGCGGTCGCGGCGGCAAAGGCCAGGTCGCGGCTGTACCGGAGGATGCCCGCGGTCAGGGCCGCCAGCTGTGCCTCGGAGCGCGCCAGCAGCGGCACCACTTCTTCGAAGAACTCCATCGTGATGCGCACCATTTCGACGGACTGGCGCAGCGCGATGCGCCGGCGCAAATCATGCGGCACCACCTCGAAGGCCTTGGCCGTGTAGCTGACATTGCTCTTGGGGTCGCGCATCCACTCGACGAAGTTGACCACGGCGGTCTGCACCACGAGCTGAACGCTGGCCCGCTGGGAGGCCTCCAGGGCAGCGAAGAACGGCAGCCGCTCCTCCATGACGTGGACCGCTTCGGTGGCCAACCGGCCCGAGTACTGCTTGAGCCTGCGCAGCGCCGATTCGGGCACGTGCTCCAGGACTTCGACGGTGGACTGAGGCGGGATGAACCGATTATTGTCGGCCATCCCTAAAATCTACGCCCCTCTTCTGGCCGATGCCTACAACTACCGTGTGTGATCACGCAACGCCGGAGTCCGAGGTCTGTTCCGGCGCGGCCATCACATCGTCGATCTGATACTGCTCAGCGGCTTTGACCGCGATGGACACGTCGATGTTGCCGTCGCGGGCCAGCCCCTCGAGGACAGCGACGACGATGGACTCGGCGTCGGTGTTGAAGTAGCGGCGAGCGGCCGGGCGGGTGTCGGAGAACCCGAATCCGTCGGTCCCGAGCGTGATGTAGGTGCCGGGTATCCAGGGCCGTATCTGCTCGGGCACCGCACGCATCCAGTCCGACACCGCCACCACCGGACCGGAGGCCCCGGCCAGTGCTTCGGTGATGTAGGGCGTGCCGGCCGGGCGCTCGGGGTGGCGCAGGCGTTCCTTCTCCACTGCCACCCCGTCGCGGTTGAGCTCACCCCAACTGGTGACCGACCAGACATCGGCGGCGACGTCCCATTCCTGCGCCAGCAGGTCGGCGGCCCGCAACGCCTCGGGCATCGCCACGCCCGAGCTCAGGATCTGTGCCGTGTGGTTCTTGGTCTCGGTCGCTGATCGGTAGCGATAGATGCCGCGTAACAATCCCCGCACGTCGAGCCCGTCGGGTTCGGAAGGCTGGACGTAGGGCTCGTTGTAGATCGTGATGTAGAAATAGATGTTCTCGGGGTTCTCGCCGAACATTCGGTGCAGACCGCTCTGGATGATGTGGGCGATCTCGTAGGCGAACGCCGGGTCATAGGCCACCACGGCCGGATTGGTAGCGGCCAGTAACAGCGAGTGGCCGTCGGCGTGCTGCAGGCCCTCACCGGTGAGCGTGGTGCGCCCCGCCGTAGCCCCCAAGACGAAACCGCGCGCCATCTGGTCGGCCGCTGCCCAGAACCCGTCCCCGGTGCGCTGGAATCCGAACATCGAATAAAAGATGTAAACGGGGATCATCGGCTCGTTGTGGGTGGCATAGGACGTGCCGACCGCTGTGAACGACGCCGTCGAGCCGGCTTCGTTGATGCCCTCGTGCAGGATCTGACCGGATTCGCTCTCCTTGTAGGCGAGCATCAACGTCGCGTCGACAGCCGTGTACAGCTGACCGTTGGGGTTGTAGATCTTCAGGCTGGGGAACCACGAGTCCATCCCGAAGGTACGGGCCTCGTCCGGGATGATCGGGACTATCCGGTCGCCGATGTTCTTGTCACGCAGCAGCTCTTTGAAGGTCCGAACCGTCGCCATGGTCGTGGCGACCTCCTGGTTGCCCGACCCTTTCTTCAGTGCCTTGTACGCGCCCTTACCGGGCAGTTGGAGGGACTTGGTCTTGGTGCGTCGCTCGGGCAGGAATCCGCCCAGGGCCCGGCGCCGGTCCAGCAGGTAGCGGATTTCGGGCGCCTCGGGCCCAGGGTGATAGTACGGCGGCAGGTAGGGGTTTTCTTCGAGCTGCTCATCACTGACGGGGATGCGTTGAGTGTCACGAAAGTCCTTGAGATCTTGGAGCGCAAGCTTTTTCATCTGGTGGGTGGCGTTTCGTCCCTCGAAATGTTTGCCCAGCGTGTAGCCCTTGATGGTCTTGGCCAGGATGACAGTCGGCTGGCCCGTGTGCTCCATCGCGGCGTGGTAGGCCGCGTAGACCTTGCGATAGTCGTGGCCGCCGCGCTTGAGGTTCCAGATATCGGTATCGGACAGGTTCTTCACCAACGCTTTGGTGCGCGGGTCGCGGGCGAAGAAGTGCTCACGCACGAAGGCTCCGTCCTCGGCCTTGAAGGTCTGGAAGTCACCGTCGGGTGTGGAGTTCATGATGTTCACCAGGGCGCCGTCGCGATCGCGGGCGAGCAGCTCATCCCACTTGCGTCCCCAGATGGCCTTGATGACGTTCCACCCGGCTCCCCGATACAGGGACTCCAGTTCCTGGATGATCTTGCCGTTGCCCCGCACCGGACCGTCGAGACGTTGCAGGTTGCAGTTGACGACGAAGGTCAGGTTGTCCAGACCCTCGAGAGCGGCCACGTGCGCCAGGCCACGGCTCTCCGGCTCATCCATCTCGCCGTCGCCCAGGAATGCCCAGACGTGCTGATTGGCGGTGTCCTTGATGCCCCGGTCGTGCAGGTAGTGATTGAACCGGGCTTGATAGATGGCGTTCATCGGGCCCAGACCCATCGACACTGTGGGAAATTCCCAGAAGCCGGGCATCAGGCGCGGGTGCGGGTAGGACGGGATACCACCGCCGGGGTGGCTGTGCTCCTGGCGGAACCCATCAAGTTGGTCGGCGGACAGGCGTCCTTCCAGGAAGGCCCGGGCGTAGATTCCCGGTGAGGCGTGGCCCTGGATGAAGATCTGGTCTCCGCCTCCGGGGTGGGACTTGCCGCGGAAGAAGTGGTTGAACCCGACTTCGTAGAGGGCAGCCGAGGACGCGTAGGTAGAAATATGGCCGCCGACACCGACTCCGGGCCGCTGGGCTCGATGCACCATGATCGCGGCGTTCCAGCGAATCCAGGCCCGATAGCGGCGCTCCACGTCTTCGTCGCCGGGGAACCAAGGTTCGAGCTCAGTCGGGATCGTGTTCACGTAGTCGGTGGAGGTCAGCGACGGGATGGCCACTCGCTGCTCGCCCGCGCGTTCGAGTAACCGCAACATGAGGTAGCGCGCCCGGGTGGGGCCAGAACGCTGGAGTAGGCCGTCGAAGGATTCGAGCCACTCACCGGTTTCCTCGGGGTCGATGTCCGGCAGATACGACGCGACACCTTCCCGGATGACCCGCACCCGGTCGGGTTCGGCCGTACTGCTGGAGTTTTGGGCCAGATCCTGGCGCGCGTACTCGGTGGTCAACTGCCGCTCCTCGGTAGGCGGTGTACTTGCGTGCGCCCCGCACGTGCACGGTGGACGTCATCGCCGTCCACATTCTCGTTATCTCGATCCTTGCCTAATCCTGCCCCATCTACGCCGCCGCGTGGGGCCAGTGCGGGGAACCGCCGATCGGCCACTTGAAGTGTGATCGATCAAGGGAACCGGTAACCTCTGCTTCGTGCTGACGGGTTGGCTGGGCGCGCCCCGGGCGAAGGGCGCCGCTTTCTTCGCCGGCACCGTGGCCGCGGGGGCGATGATCGTCGTGGGGTGCACTCACGTCACCGATGGTGACGCCGCGGTGGCCCAGGGCGAAGCGCCCCTGTACCGGGCGTCGGTGTCGGCGTCGATCGAGGAATCCGCAGCGAGTTCGAGGGCGCGCGAGTCTGAACGCCAGGCATCGCTGAGCACCGAAGCCGTTCAGACCTCATGCGAAGTGATGAGCTCAAGCAGCGCTGACGCCATTGGCGCCGTCAACAACTACGTCGACGCCTTCAATTCCAATCCTGCCGAAATCTCCTCTACCGAGGGGCCCGCGGTAGATGCGCTGAACCTCAGCGCGGACCTGGTCGCGAGCAGCCTCTCCGATCCGCTTGCCCTTGATCTGCGGGACGCGCTCAACAGTTGGGTGGAAGCCGCACGGACGGTGGCCAACGCGATTGCCGGCAATTACGGGACCGAAGAATTCAACGCCGCGATCACCCGTCTCAACGATGCCAAGACCACTGCGCTGGATCGATGTGATGCGGCATTCCGGTGAACCTGCCATCACCCCTCCACCGTCGCGGCACGGCGTGCGACGATAGGGCCAGAGCACGGCACAGCGCACAGTGAGTCCATTGACTGAAGGAGGACCAAAGGTGGTCTCGGCGGGTAACCCCCCGAACTACGCCCACAGACTGGGCATCGAAAAAGATCAGATCGTGCAGGAGTTGGGGTGGGACGAGGACACCGACGACGACATCCGGGCCGACATCGAGGACGAGTGTGGCGGCGAACTGGTCGATTATGACTCCGATGAAGTCGTTGACGTGGTCTTGCTGTGGTGGCGCGACGGCGACGGTGACCTCGTCGACAAATTGATGGACGCCATCACACCGCTCGCCGAAGACGGTGTGATCTGGGTCGTCACCCCCAAGACAGGCAAACCTGGGCACGTGCAACCCGCCGAGATCGCGGAGTCGGCGCCGACCGCTGGCCTGATGCAGACATCGTCGGCCAACCTGGGCGGCTGGATAGCCAGCCGCCTGGTTCAGCCGAAGTCCAAAGCCGCCGCCCGGCACTGACCGTGCTAGCCGTCGGTCAGGACGCACCGGACTTCACGCTCAACGATCAGAACAACCAACCGGTGACGCTCAGTTCCTTTCGCGATGCCAAGAACGTGCTGTTGGTGTTCTTTCCACTGGCCTTCACCAGCATCTGCGCGCGCGAACTCGATGAAATCCGGGACCACGTGGATGATTTCGTCAACGACGAGACCGTCACGTTGGCCATTTCGGTGGGGCCGTCACCGACCCACAAGGTGTGGGCGGCCCAACGCGGTTTCGGCTTTCCAGTGCTGGCCGACTTCTGGCCCCACGGCGCGGTCAGCCAGGCCTACTGCGTGTTCAACGACGTCACCGGATTCGCCAACCGGGGCACGTTCGCGGTGGACACCTCCGGGGTCATCCGGTTCGCCGAGTGCAGGCAGCCCGGCGAGGTCCGCGATCAGGCGGTGTGGGCAGATGCGCTGGCGGCGTTGCGGTCGGGCTGACGCGGATTTCCGGTGCCGTGTCATCGGCGTGTAGCCTGCCCGGGATCGGGCGCGTAGCTCAGTGGTAGAGCTCTGGTTTTACACACCAGCGGTCGGCGGTTCGATACCGTCCGCGCCCACCAGCGTTCCCGAAGCGACTATGTAGGGCACGCCCCGACCGGGCGCGCTATCGCTGCCCCGGTCCTGGCCCGGGTTTTGGGCCGAAGTCATCTTCATGAGATTCGGCAACGGTATGGCCGGTGATCGGCGATGATGGCAGAACTGCTGCCCAGGACACCGAACAGCCATGGACTGTGAATCATGGGGGTGGCCGGATGACATCTTTCACGCGGTGGCGGTAGGGGGTGAATGGATGCCTCGCGACGGCTCTGGGGCGGAACCGGTGTCGGGCTTTGCGTCCCTTGTGGCCGCAAATGTCTCCGAGCTGCCGATTCTGGTCATCGATGACCAACCCGCGGACCTGGAAATCTTGACCGACTTGCTGGGTGACGGGGGTTTCCAGAATGTGCAGACGGCCGTGGGCGGCGCCGCAGGTGTCGGTGTCCTGAGCAGTTGTGAGGCTGCTGGCGGGGCGTGGGTCTTGGTCGTGGTAGTGGATATCCGGATGCCCCCGCCGGACGGCTACGCGGTTCTTGCTCGGATCAAGGCGATGACGCCGAGCTGCCGGCCGCTGGCTCTTGCTGTCACCGGTTCTTCCTCGTCGGAGACCAAGATCGCTGCCCTACGCGCCGGTGCCTCGGATTTCATCACCAAGCCGTTCGACCCGGTGGAGTTGCTGTTGCGAGTGCGCAACCTGGCCGAATTGAAATGGCAGGAGTGCGAGCTGGAGCGTCGCGCTCTCCAGTACCAACAGCTCGCGGACAGCTACCGAATCTTGGCCGACAACGCCGTGGATGTCGTGGTACGCCTTGACGGCGCAGGCGTCCTCAACCCGAAGGGCACCAAGGTCGCGTGGGTCTCCCCGTCGGTGCAGTCCACGTTCGGAGAACCTCCGGAGACATGGATCGGCGCGGACTTCGCCGATCGAGTCCACCCCGCTGAGAGTCAGACGGTGCGGGCCGTTCTGCGCGGGATCGTTTCCGGCGAGCAAGTCATCGAGCGGTTCCGGCTCAGGACCGCCGAGGGCGTATATCACTGGGTCGACGGGCACTGGAAGTCCTACCTGAACGCCGACGGCGATCCCGATGGTGTGATCGTGGCACTGCGGATCGTCGACGACCAAGTCGAGGCGCAACGACGCCTCGAGCAACTGGCCAAGGTCGACTCGGTGACCGGACTAGCCAACCGCGCCGAAGCGATGAACCGTTTCGGCTTGGCCCTGAGAAATCCCCGATCCCCGGGTACCTACCTAGGGGTTCTGTTCTGCGATGTTGACCATTTCAAGAGCGTCAACGACAACTGGGGGTCATGGCGTCGGCGACGCCGTGCTCGCGACGGTGGCCGACCGAATCAGCGAATGCGTTCGCCGCGAAGACACGGTGGGGCGGATTGGCGGCGACGAGATACTGGTGCTGCTGGCCGGCATCCATAACCTTGATGAAGCCGTCCAGATCGCCGAAAAAATCCGTCGCCGCGTTGCCGAACCGATCCACAAACTCAACCAGGCGGTCGTCGTCACCCTGAGCATCGGCGTCACCCTTACCTCGGCTGGCGACTCCGTTCACTCCGTGACCAGTCGGGCCGACGATGCGATGTATCACGCCAAGGAAGGTGGCCGAAACCGAGTCGTCCCAATCGGAATGACCAGTGTCTCACCGGCCGGCCAGTGAAAGGGGTGACGTGTCCATGATCGCGCCAGGCCACTCCCCAGGACGACTGGAGACGGTGCTGGTTTGGTGGGGGCGCGCTGCCGTCGTGGTCGTGCTGGCTGCGACTGCCGTGAACTGGGTGGGCTGGGCGAGCGGAGTTGACGTCTTGACTCGGGGTTTCGCGTCGTGGCCGCGAATGACACCCTGGACGGCCTTGCTGTTGGGCATGCTGGGGATCGCGATCATGGCGCTTTCCGGGCGCCCATCACCGACGAGGGTGCGGGTCGGGCTCGGTCTGGCCGCGGTCGCCGGTGTTCTTGCCGCGGTGTTCCTGGCAGAGTACGCGACCGGCGAGTCGTTCGGCCTGGATCAACTGCTGTTCCTCAACACCGTAAGCGGACTGGAATCTTCCTGGCCGGGCCGTCCCAGCCCGCGAACGGGATTGTCGGTTTTCCTGCTGGCCTTCGCTGTCGGGCTTACCCGGTTGGATCGCCGGTGGGTACCCGCGGCGTGGGTGGTGATTCTGCTGACCAGCCTGACTGTGCCGTTCCTCGTCCTGGCGGCCTATCTGTTTCAGGCTCTGTCACTCGTCGGCGTCACCCAGGCGACCGGCATGGGAATCTCCACGGCCGTGTGCCTGATGCTGCTCACTTCGGCAGCCTTTGTGTCTCGACCCGACCGCAACCCGGTCGCTTGGCTGCTGGCCCGGCCCGATGGATTGACTCTGGTTCGGATGGTTGCCGTCCTCGCCGGCCCCCCGGTCCTGATCGGGTTGTCGCGCCTGGCGTTCCTGGAGTTCGGCCTGCGCGAGGATGCGGCCTGGGTCTTGTCAATAGCATTGAGCACCGTCGCGGTCGGCGTGGCGACCTTTTACCTGAGTCAGCAGCAGCAGAGGCTGCTGATCGACAAGGAAGCGTTGAGTCGTCAACGTGCCGAGGCGCAGCAACAAGCGGCCGAAGCTGAGCGAGAACGCGCGCAAGCTCAGGCGCTCTACCGCAACATCTTGGAGGCAGCTCCCGAGGCCATGATCATCGTCGGGCAAGACGGATGCATCATGATTGCCAACGCCGAGACCGACCGGCTCTTCGGGTATCAGCGTCAAGATCTCATCGGCATGGAAGTCGAGACGCTCATACCGCCGCGCTTGCGCGGTAAGCACACACAACTCCGCAAAGATTTCTTCAGTTACCCGAAGGCTCGAATGATGGGCACTGGGATGCAGTTGTGGGGGTTGCGCCGAGACGGCACCGAGGTCCCGGTCGATATCAACTTGAGTCCGCTACGTGCCGGACAGGGCCTGCAGGCATTGGCGGCCATCCGCGACGTCACCGAACGTTATCAGGCGGCGGCGCAGATTCTGGAGAAGAACCAGGAGTTGCAGCGGTCGAATGAGGATCTTGAGCGGTTTGCCTACATCGCTTCGCACGATCTTCAGGAGCCGCTTCGGCATATCACGTCGTTCGTGCAGAAGTTGGAGGAGAAATACGGTGGCAGTTTCGATGACCGTGGCCTGCGTTACCTGGGCTATGTGGTCGATGCGGCTAGTCGGATGCGTCAGTTGATTGACGGATTGCTCGAGTTCTCCCGGGTGGGGCGGGTGCGTCCGGACCTGTCGCCGCTGGATCTGGGGCGGGTGGTTGATGCGGCGGCGCGGGCGGTGTCGGTGTTGGCGCAAGACCGTGATGCCAGGGTGGAAATCGGTGCGCTGCCCGAAGTTTTGGGTGATGAGGATCTGCTGTTTCGGTTGTTTGTGAATCTGTTGGCCAATGGGATCAAGTTCGCGCGTCCGGATCGGGCGCCGCACGTTGTGGTGAGCGCTGAGGCTGGTGAGGGTGGTGTGGTGGAGGTTTTGGTCGCCGACAACGGTATTGGTGTCGAGGAGAAGTATCGGGATCGGGCGTTTGAGATCTTCGAACGGCTCAACGGTGATAAATACCCTGGGACCGGGATGGGTTTGTCGGTTGCTCGTCGCATTGTCGATGAGCATCGGGGTTCGATAGCACTCGATGCGACAGACGGTGGCGGCACGACGGTGAGAATCGAGCTACGAACACCAACGGCCACAGGGCAGACGGAATAGGATCGCGGCACTCGTTCGGCGTGATTGCATTACGCTTGGAACCCGGGTGGAGAGTCCATCGGGTGCAGGGGATGTGGTGGTTCCATGCTTTCTGACAAGGAATATGTCAAACCCCTGTCCGTCCTGCTCGTTGAAGATCACGATGCGGACATCGAATTGACGCGCGAGGCGTTTGAAGATGCCCGAATTCTCGTCAATATGGGTGTCGGGCGCGACGGGGAAGAAGCGATGCGACTGGTCCAGGCCGTTGCCGAGGGTAAACGCGAGTGGCCCGACTTGATCTTGCTCGACCTGAACCTACCGAAAATCGACGGCCTCGAGGTACTCAAGTTCGTCAAGTCCCATCAAACATTGCGAACAATACCCGTCGTAATTCTGACCTCATCTCGCTCACCGAAAGACATCGGCTCCGCGTACGCGGAGTATGCGAACAGCGTCATTTCGAAGCCGCTGGATCCCGTCGAGTTCCTGCGAATTGTCCAGGGTCTGAAGGATTATTGGGTGACGATTGTTCGACTTCCCAAGTATCAGGGCGACTTACGTCCCTAGACACGGGCTCAGGTTCGCACCCGGTCGAGCAAGCGACGGTAGACGGCGATGATCTTCTCGGTTTGAACTGACTGCCGCGGAATGCCCCCACCAGTGGCAACGTTGTCCCGCATCTCTCGCAACGTGTCCCGATCCTCGACGATCACGCGAATAGCCGCAGCGAGCGCGGCGGGGGAAGGGCCCTCGCTGAGAAGTCCGCCACCGTCTGGAACTGTTTCGCTCAGCGCAGGGTCGCAATAGATGGTGGGTAACGACATCGCGGCCGCTTCCAGGAGCACCAGTCCCTGGGTGTCGAAACCGTAGGACGTGAACAGCAGGGCGTCGCATGACCTCATCGCCGCAAGGCATTCTTCGTGCTCGACCCGACCACGTAGTCGGACACGCCGGCCGAGGTCGGCAGAGTCGATGGTTTTCTTCAGGGACGCCTCCACTTGACCTTCTCCGTAGATGTCAAGCGTGCAGTTCTCCACCAGCGAAACAGCCTCGATGGCCGCAAGGACTCGCTTTTCTGAGGAAAGGCGGCCGCACCAGATCAGTCGCAGCGGCTCGCTGTCAGCCGATCCGATGGCCGGCGCGGTTACGGCGCGATCGATGACATCGTCGTCGATCCCGTTGGAAATGACGGATATCGGTCGGCTGACGCCTCGCTCGGCCAGCGACTGCGCGAAGTGCTTCGTCGGCACAATCTGGTGGTCCGACGCCTGAGCGTTTGCCACCATGCAACGCCAAGCCAGTCGGGCGGATGCGCTTTCTTGCCCTGGCGTGAAGCGAAACTCGGTCGCAACCCGAGGCTTTTGCATCCAGCTGAAGAGCATCGCGAGCAGCAGTGGAGCGGGGGTGGCCTGTTGCAGATAGGCGTCATAGCGGGTGTGTTTGGTCTGAACGATGGGAATGCCGTGCCGGCGCGCGGCTTCGATGCCTGCTATCGCTACGCCAAGATCGCCCTGGGCATGCACGATGTCAATGGGCTCCCGGGCAACAAACGCTTCGTCGATCAGCTCGCGATTCGCGGAAGATGGCCATACGAAAACGTAGTCGTCAGATCTACCCAAGACGCGCAGGAGCCGGGCCATCACGGGCACGGGCTTGAGCTCGACTACGTTCGTATCGGGATCAGGCGTGCCTGCCAGCGGTGCGGAGAACACCGTGACGTCGTGTCCGACCTGCTCTAGGGCGCGACGCTGGGCCGCCACCGACACCTGCGCTCCGCCGAGGCCCGCAGGATGCAGGTCGGTAAATAGGGCGACATGCATCTAGACCGTCAACCACAGCCGCACGATGACTGGCGGGGTTGCCCGAGTGACCTGTGGGCAAGCCGTGGTCGTCCTTTTCACGGCGGGGACGCTACGGGACGCGACTGACTTTCGGCAAGGAGGCCGGGCGGCTCGGGAGAGACGATCCGCTTTGTGAGACGCTGCCCTGATGTTCGCAGCGGGTAGCGGGCGCCCGGTAGGCATCGCCGCCGGGGCGGCGGCCGACGCGGTGTTCGGCGACCCGGGACGCGGTCACCCGGTCGCGATGTTCGGCCGCGGTGCAGCGGCGTTAGAACGCCGAAGCTATTCCGACAGCCGCTTGGCCGGGACGTTGCACACCGCCGGCCTGCTCGTCGCGGTCGCCGTCGCGGGAACGGTGGTTGGGGGAGCAGTCGGGCGCCGCCGGGCGCTGCGGGAGGGGGCGTGGGTCGCGGCGGCGACATTTGTTGCCCTGGGGGGGACGTCCCTGTGTCGAATCGGGGAGCAGATGGTGGGCCTGTTGGGGAGCGGGGACATCGCCGGTGCCCGCCGACTGCTGCCGTCGCTGTGCGGGCGTGACCCTGCGGTTCTCGAACCCGCGGACCTGACCCGTGCGGCGCTGGAGTCGATTGCCGAGAACACCTCCGATGCCCACGTCAGCCCGCTGGTGTGGGCAGCGCTGGGTGGCGCTCCGGCGGTGCTGGTATATCGCGCCGCCAACACCCTGGACGCGATGATCGGCAAACGCTCGCCGCGATACATCCGGTTCGGCTGGGCGGCGGCTCGTTTCGACGATCTGGTCAATCTCGCCGGAGCCCGGCTGACCGGTGTGTTGGTCACGCTCTGTGCACCTGTGGTAGGCGGGTCACCGGCTGCGGCGATACGCGCGTGGCGGTGCGACGCCGACAAGCATCCCAGCCCGAACGCCGGGGTGGCTGAGGCGGCATTCGCCGGCGCCCTCGGTGTGCGCCTCGGCGGGCCCACCCGGTACGCATACGAGCTGGAGCTTCGACCGTCACTCGGCGACGGGCGGGCCCCTGAGGTCGGCGACCTCGCACGGGCGGTGCGGTTATCGCGGGCCGTTCAACGGGTGGCTGTCGTGCTTGCGGTGGCCGTCAGCGCCGCCTGCCGTAACGGTCGGCGAGTTTCTCTTCGGTGGTGAGTGGTGCGGAGGGCTGGTCGCCGTCGTCGCGGGACGCAGCCGCTTCGGCTGCTGCCTTTTCACGCCGGCGTACCCGCAATTCGGAGTACACGAAGTAGCCGACGCCAATCGGCGCCATGATGCCGAATGCGATCCACTGGATGCCGTAGGACAGGAACGGGCCGGCGTCGAGGTGGGGCAGTGGGATGACGCCGAGACCGCCCGGCTGATCCTGCACAAGCTGCAGGTAGGAACCTGCCAACGGGACATCTGTCAAGCTGGAGATCTGACCGGTGTTGATCGAGTACACCTGTCGCGCCCCGTCGGTTGTGAACGGATCCTTGCCCAGGGCGACCGCCTCGGAATCTCGGAGCCGGGCGGTGATGGTCACGGTGCCGGTAGGCGGCTGTTCGATGGCCGGTATTTGCGAACCCGCTACCGGCCGCACGTAGCCGCGATTGACGAGCACCGTGGGACCGCCTTCCACCGCGAAGGGAACCAGCACCTCGAAGGCCGGCTCGCCGTCGACGTGCCGCAGCCTGGCCACGACCTGGCCCTCGGGTAGGTAACGCCCGGTCGCCGTGACCTGCAGCCACTGCTCTTCGGTGGCGGTGGAATCCTGCTGCGGCAGCACCGTTGTCACGGGGACGGGAGCGGCGTCCAGCGAGCGGGTGATCTGGGCATTCTCCCGCGACGTTGAGGTGTTCTTGCCGAGCTGCCACGGCGCCAGCACGGTAAAACACAGGTAAGCGAAGCCCGCCACCACCACGAACAGCGCCAGCCATTGCGGCCGCAGCAGAAATGCCCAGCGGCGCATGGTCAGCAGACCCGTTCCCGCTCGGCGAGTCGCTCGTTCACCCATCCGTGCAGGCCGGGGAGCGATGCGTCGATCACCGCGAACACGTCCTCGAAGTCGTCTCGGGCGCCGTAGTAAGGATCCTCGACATCGAGGGCGGGGACACCCGAACTCGGGTCGAATGACCGCAGCATCCGCAGCCGGTCCGCGGGCACGCCCAGGTGCGCCAGCGTGCGCAGGTGATTGCGGCCCAGCGCCACCACCAGGTCGGCGGCCAGGTGGTCGGCATCGACCTGAGCGGCGCGATGGGCTGTCGGGTAGCCGTGTGCGCGCAGCACCTGCCCGGCGCGGTGGTCGGCCGGTTCGCCGTGGTGCCAGTGCCCGGTGCCTGCGCTGGTGACTCGTACAGCTGCTGCCAGTCCGCGCTCGCCGATCTGATGGGCGAACATCTTCTCGGCCATGGGACTCCGGCAGATGTTGCCCGTGCAAATGAAGGTGACGTGCAGCATCGGGTCGGCCAGGGCACCGCTCTCAGGCACCGAGCACCTCACGAAGATCGTCGACGCCGGCAACGTGGACGAGCGCAGCGGAGCCGTCGGTGAAGTCGTCGTACCCGTATCCCCAGCCCACGACGATGGTGCCGATGCCGTGAGCGGCAGCACCCTCGACGTCGTGCGCACGGTCGCCGACCATGACGACGTGCTGTGGCAGCGGTGCCAATTGAGCCAGCGCATGGGCCAGTACCTCGGTCTTGGATGAGCGAGTGCCGTCGGGGGTGGCGCCGGCAATGACCTCGAAGCAGCTCTCGAGACCGAAGTGGGCGAGAATCCGGCGCGCCGCCGGCTCGGCCTTGGAGGTGGCCACGGCCAGCCGCACGCCGCCGGCCTGGAGGTCGGCTAACAGCGCGGGAATTCCGTCGAAGGGACGGTTCATGGACCAGCCGCGACGTGTGTAGTCGGCGCGGTATGCAGCGATCGCTGCATCGGCGTGCTCCCCGAGACCCATCTCGTGCAGGGTGATGTGCATCGGCGGTCCGACGATCCGGCTGGCCAGGTCGCCGTCCGGGATCTCCGCGCCGATGGCGCGCAGCGCGTGCCGGAAACTCGCCACAATGCCGTCGGCCGAATCGGTCAACGTCCCGTCCAGATCGAAGATCACCAGATCGCCGCTGCTTGTCCGCGCACAGTTCCTGGTGCTGTCCAGCGTGTCGGTCACCCCGCCATCATCCCTGATGCCGATGACGGAGGGATCCGCGCACTAGTGTCGTGATGTGGCAAGTCTGGGAGCGAGGTGATGACGGTCCGCCTCGGGGACATCATCGACGTACTCGACGTGGCCTATCCGCCTGGGCTCGCCCAGCGGTGGGACTCGGTCGGGCTGGTGTGCGGAGATCCGTCCGAAGTGGTCGCCGCGGTGACCGTCGCGGTGGATGCGACGCCCGCTGTGCTGGCGCAGGTGCCCGATCGCGGCCTCCTGCTGGCGCACCATCCGCTGCTGCTCCGGGGCGTGGATTCGGTGTCTGCCGATACGGCGAAGGGCGCGCTGGTCCACTCGATGATCCGCACCGGGCGCGCGCTGTTCACCGCGCACACCAACGCCGACAGTGCATCACCGGGGGTCTCGGATGCGCTGGCTGAATCGTTGGGTCTGGAGGTTGCCGACGTGCTTTCGCCGGTTCCGGAGGGGCCGGAACTGGACAAGTGGGCGGTCTACGTACCGACCGGCGATCCCGAGACTGCCGCCTCGGTTCGCGCCGCGATGTTCTCGGCGGGTGCCGGTCAGATCGGCGATTACTCCCAGTGCAGCTGGAGCGTAGCGGGGATCGGGCAGTTCCTGCCGAATGACGGTGCGGCGCCCGCGATCGGCACCGTGGGCAACGTGGAACAGGTTGCCGAGGCTCGGGTCGAGATGGTGGCTCCGGCGTCACGGCGGGCCGCCGTGCTCGCCGCTCTGCGGAGTGCGCATCCCTACGAAGAACCGGCGTTTGACATCGTCGCGATGCAGCGGGCCCCCGCAGGCGTGGGGCTGGGACGCATTGCGACGCTACCGAACCCGGAAGCGCTCTCGGCGTTCGTGTCCCGAGTTCGTCGTGCGCTGCCCGCCACGTCGTGGGGGGTGCGTGCCTGCGGTGATTCGGCGGCACCGGTGGCGCGGGTCGCGTTGTGTGGGGGTGCCGGTGACTCGCTGCTCTCCGAGGTTGCCGCTGCCGGGGTCGACGCATACGTCACTGCCGATCTGCGCCATCACCCGGCCGACGAACACCGCAGGGTTTCCGATGTTGCGCTCGTCGACGTTGCGCACTGGGCCAGCGAGTATCCATGGTGCGGTCAGGCGGCCAACCGTCTGCGCAAGCACTTTGGTGAGTCGCTGACGGTCACCGTGTCTGATGTGCGCACCGACCCATGGAATGTTGAGGGAGATCGGACATGAAAGCTGACATAGACCAGCAGCGTTCACTGCTCGAGTTGGCAGAGCTCGACGCCGAGATCGGCCGGATCGAGCATCGGACGAAGAACCTCGGCGAGCAGCGGGCGTTGGAGGAGGCGCAGGCCGTCCACCGGACGGCGCACGACCAGCTGGCGACCCTGCAGATCGCGCTGGCCGACATCGATGCGCAGGTCGCGAAGTTCGAGAGCGAGATCGACAGCGTGCGCCAGCGGGAAGATCGGGATCGCGCCCTGCTGGACAGTGGAACGGTCGATGCCAAGCAGCTCACCGAGCTTCAGCACGAGCTCGATACTCTGCAGCGCCGGCGGACCAACCTAGAGGACTCGTTGCTGGAGGTGATGGAACGCCGGGAAGAGCTTGCGGCCGACCAGGACCGCGCGCAGGCACAGATCGATGAGCTGGAGAGCTCGCTCAGCGATGCTCAACGTGCGTGCGATGAAGCCCACACCCAACTGGCCCACGTGCGCCACCAATCCCTGTCGCATCGGGACGATCTCGTCGCAGGTATCGATGCGGCGCTGGTCACGCTCTACGAGCGTCAGCGGTCTCGCAGGGGTGTGGGTGCGGGGCCACTACAGGGGCGTCGATGCGGTGCATGCCGGATAGAGATCGACGCGGGCGAGTTGGCGCGGATCTCCGCCGCGGCCGACGACGAGGTGTTGCGGTGCCCGGAGTGTTCGGCGATCCTGTTGCGGGTCCAGGGTTTTCCGGCGTGAAAGTCCTGATCGAGGCCGACGGAGGGTCCCGCGGCAACCCGGGCCCCGCTGGTTATGGCGCCGTAGTGTGGACCGCGGATCGGGGATCGGTGCTCACCGAAGCGAAGTCGTTCCTCGGCCGGGCCACAAACAACGTCGCGGAGTACCGCGGATTGATCGCCGGACTTCAGGAAGCGGCTCGAGTCGGTGCAACCGAAATCGAGGTCCGCATGGATTCCAAGCTGGTGGTCGAGCAGATGTCGGGTCGCTGGCGGGTCAAACACCCCGACCTCGCGCCGCTGCATCAACAGGCCAAAGACCTTGCGCGCAACTTCGATCGGGTCAGCTACGCGTGGATCCCGAGGGACAGGAATGGTCACGCGGATCGGCTTGCCAACGAAGCCATGGATGTCGCCGCGGGGTCCGCGGAATCCAGTTCGGCCTCGACAGCGGGTGGCGTGGTCGACGCACCCGCGCATACTGAGGTCCAGACTGGTCCGGCGGGTTGGACTGGGGCCAGGGGAGCGCCTACCCGGTTGCTTCTGCTCCGTCACGGGCAGACAGAGCTGTCCGCGCAACGCCGCTACTCCGGGCGGGGAGATCCGGCACTGACCGACCTCGGGGTCAGGCAGGCGGACGCCGCTGCGCACTACCTCGCAAAGAGAGGGGGTATCGCCGCGGTCGTCTCCTCCCCGCTGCGGCGGGCCTACGATACCGCCGCCGCAACCGCCCGGGAACTAGGTCTCGAAGTCCTGGTGGACGACAGCCTGATCGAGACGGATTTCGGTGCGTGGGAAGGCCTTACGTTTACCGAGGCCGCTCAGCGCGATTCCGAATTGCATCGGAGTTGGCTCCGTGACACCTCGGTGCCACCGCCAGGTGGCGAGAGTTTCGATGCCGTCGCCGCGCGGGTACACACTGCCCAGCGGCGGATCATCGGCGAATATGCGGGTCAGACGGTGCTGGTGGTATCCCACGTGACTCCGATCAAGACCCTCCTGCGGCTGGCCCTCGACGCCGGCCCGAACATCTTGTACCGGCTACACCTCGATCTCGCGTCGCTGTCGATCGCCGAGTTCTATCCCGACGGCGCGGCCTCGGTATGGCTGGTGAATCAGACCGCGTATCTCTGATCAGTCGCACGGGGCCAACGACTGTCTCCTACTTGTCGGTGGTCGAATGTATGTTCGAGGTATGTCCGGGTCGGTCGCACGAGAAGCCATGACCGCATTGCTGAGCGCGTATGACGCGGTGGCCGCGTGCGATCTCGAGGCCCTGCCGGCGTCGGGGCTGCTGGAGTTCCTCGACGGACTCGAAGTCCTGTCCTGTCAGCTGCCCACGCAGTCCCACCGCGCTCTGGCCAGACTGCAGACCCAGACCACGCCCCAGGAACTGGGCGCCAAGTCGTGGAAGGACGTGCTGGCGATCCGGTGCCGGATGAGCACGAGCGAGGCCCGCCGACGGCTCAACGAAGCGGCCGAAATGGGGCCCCGACGCACGCTGACCGGTGCGCCGTTGCCGCCGTTGCTGCCCGCAGTGGCCGCCGCGCAGATCGGCGGGCTGATCAACGGCGAACACGTCAAGGTGCTCCGCGAGACGATGAAGGCCGTGCCACCCTGGGTCGACGGAGCAACCCGTGAGCAGATCGAAGTCGACCTGGTTCGGGTCGCTGTCGGAGTAGGGCCCAAGGAACTCAGGGAAACCGCCGCACTGAGGTTGTTCCTGCTCGATCAGGACGGCCCGGAACCCGACGACACGGAACGGGCCCGCTCGCGCGGCCTGTCCACCGGCAGGCAACAGCGCAATGGCAACGTCGCGATGCGCGGTGAGCTGACCCCACAGGCGTGGGCGACCCTCGAGGCGATATTCGCCAAATTCGCCGCGCCGGGTATGTGCAATCCCGATGATTCTTTGCCCTGCACATCGGGTCTGGCCAGCCAGGCACAGATCGACAATGACCACCGCACGCCGGCGCAACGCCGACACGACGCGCTGCTGGCGGTCGGGCGGATCGCGTTGATGAGCGGCCTGGGCGACCTCAACGGACTGCCGGTGTCGATCATCATCCGCACCACCCTCCAGGACCTCGAAAGCCGGGCCGGGATCGGGACCACCGGCGGCGGCACAGTGATACCGGTCGAGGAGGTGATCCGGATGGCTGGGCACTCCCACCAGAGTCTGGCGGTGTTCGACGGCGTCACCGGCGAGGCGCTGAACCTCTATCGCACCAAACGCACAGCCTCCCCGGCACAGCGAATCATGCTCGCCGCCAGAGACGGTGGTTGCACCAAGCCAAGCTGCACCGTCGGCACCTACGGCTGTCAAGTCCACCACGCCACCGCCGACTGGGCCCACGGCGGCAACACCAACGTCGACGACATGGCGTTGGCCTGCCCGCCCGACAACAGAATGGTCGGCCCCAACGGTTACACCACCTCCATGACAGACCGCCACGAGGTCGAATGGACCCCGCCCGCAGGGCTGGACACCGGCCAAACGCGGATCAACTACCACCACCGCCCCGAAGCCCTGCTACGGCCGACCGAAGACCAACCCGACAACCACCAACCCGAAAACCGCAACAGAGTCCGCGGACCGTAACCCACCCCCACCACAGCCAAACACACCGCCCGCCGGAAACCCAGCATGCGTTCGAGGACGGCGTCGCGCTTGGCTCAGCATCTGTTACCGGATTCCGCACCCGAGCGATTACGCTGGTAGGGCGGATGAGCTGGCTGGGCGGTCGCGGGTCATTCAACGCCGGGTGGGGGACACGGCGGAAGATGGCTCGAGGAAAGTCCGGACTTCACAGAGCAGGGTGATTGCTAACGGCAATCCGAGGTGACTCGCGGGAAAGTGCCACAGAAATCAGACCGCCACCGCTGAGCCTTCGGGTGACGGGGTGGTAAGGGTGAAACGGTGCGGTAAGAGCGCACCAGCGTTCCGGGTGACTGGGGCGGCTAGGTAAACCCCACCCGAAGCAAGGCCAAGTATGTCGCGCCGGGGGCGTGGCAGCGCAGGTGCTGGAGGGCTGCTCGCCCGAGTCTGCGGGTAGGCCGCTTGAGGCACCCGGTGACGGTGTGTCCAGATGGATGGTCGCCACCTTTCTGCCGTCTAGGCGGCAGAAAGGAACAGAATCCGGCTTACAGGCCAGCTCATCCGCCCAAAGCCGTTGGCGTAGGGAACTTTTCAGTTCGGAGCCTTTTGCACGCTCTCGCCGTGCTCGATCGGCACGCTCTACTGAAAGCGGCCAAGCGTATTGAACCCGCCGAGGGTCGGGTTCTGATCCCTTTGGGCCCCCTATCGGCTAGCGGAGTCGTCCGATCTGCCAGTCGCGCACAGTCGGATGGTCCACACCAAGCTCACGCGCCGTCGACTGCTCAAGTTCACCGTTCTCGATCGCCAACAACCCGACAACTTTGGCCGCCGCGATCGCGGTCGCCAACTCGAGGCGGGCATCAGCAAGCTCTTCGCCGATTTCGGCGACGGTCACCTCGCCGCGTAGGTATTCGCGGGCCGTGTCGAGCACTTCCTCACGGATCTTCTCGCCCTCCACGCCGGGATACTCCTCGGCAAGCGCCGCCTTCAACTGCGCCAACCGCTGCCGCTGCGTAGCCATCACTGCCTCCTGGTCGAACAAGTCGATGCTCATTCTGCCCGAGCCCGTTGACCTCGATCGTGGCGTCGGCGCGGTATGTCAGGCCGGGCAAGCTCCAACTTCCGGCGGCAAGAACCTACCGCCGACGGGATTTGCGGACGGCCCGGTTCAGCTTCTTGAGCGCGCCGTCGAGCTGGTCTTCGCATCGTTGCGCGAGATCGTCCTCTTGTTGATAGAGCAAACCGTAGGTGAAGGTGTCCTCGCCGGCGGCGTGCGCCAACCCGGCCTGCCGGCTCAAGTGTGAACGGCTGACGACGCTGTCCTGATGGTGGCCCAGCAGCGTCTGGATCGTCTTGGCTCGGGCGGCAACCTTGGTCGACCCCGTGGCCGCAGCGGTATAGCGAAGTCTTTTGGCGCGCTTACGGATTCGGTGTAGTGCCTCATCGCTGTTGATCTCGGCCCCGCCGGGAGCGGCCTTGGCGGCCTTGCGGATCTTCTTGTAGGCCGCGTCGATTGTCGCCTGAACAGGTTTCTCGCCGGCAGGCAGCTTGGGGGGGTCGGTGGCCACCAGCTCTTCGAGTGCGTCGAGCAGGCGGAAATAGCGCGGTGAGCGCAGTGCTGCCAACGATCGCTTCCACCCGGTCTGGTAACGCTTCTTGGCGTCGTCGACGAGCCGCTCCCGCACGGGGCCCCGGACGTTTGCCGCCGGTAGGTCGTTCAGCGCGCGCTCGTATCGCTCCGCGAGCACCTCTGCATCGCGTGCCACGCCCAGCACGCCGCCGAGCTGGCGTAGGTCATCGAGGATCGGCGCGTCGTCGGTGAGGCCGAACGATCCTTCCGAGGACTGCAGCAGGCTACGGATCTTCCGGGTCGTCACCCGCATCTGATGTACCGAGTCGTGGACGTCTGAACGAACGGCACGGTCCCACTCCAGCAGGACCCCGACTTGGTCGGCCACCGCCCGGTGCAGCGGGTCGGCGGACACTTCGGGCAGTGTTGCTGAGGAACCGCTCGCCGCGAGAACCCGGGCGAGCTTGGAACCATGCCTGGCGGGCAGCGCTCCGGCATCCAATAGGCGGTGCGTCAGCCGATCGAAGGCGTCGTGAACACCGCCCTCGGCCAGCTCTAGCTCCCATTCGCGCCATCGCTGCTCGTCGCCGCCGTCGGTGCTCGCTGTGACCTGGTCATCGCAGAACTCGGCCACGGTGCGTCCGTCGGGTCCGTACAGCATCTCGACGGACCTACAGGTGTCGATGCGTGCAATCGGCATGAGCGGACCGTCGCGCACGATTGCAAGCACCACGTCACGAAGGCTTTCCGGAACCAAAGATTGCGCGCCCGCGTCGCCCTCTAGCGGCACGCGCACCTCGGTGCGCTGGTCAGGTCCGGCAGGCAGCTTGAGGTGCCACCCAGCATCAGAACCACCGGTGCGGCGGCGCAGCGTGATCCGGTGTCGGGCCAGATCATGGTCCGGTGTGTCGAAGTAGACGGCGTCGAGTTCCAGTGCCGGCGACCGCTCGACGCGGGCAATGGACGACAGTCCCTCGAACGAGGGTGTCACGGTGGATTCGACGACCTCGAACTTGCGCTCGGTCTCGGTGTAACTGGAGGGTTCGGGTGATGCCGCGGCCATGGTCCCCTCGTCTAGTGCGGTGGATCGGGTGGCTGGAAAGCGAAGCGTCTAGAAGGAGTGCTCTTCGGCGGGGAACGTGCCGACGGCGACTTCTTCGGCGTACTGAGTCGCCGCACGGCGGAGTTCTTCCCCGACGGCACCGAAACATTTCACGAACTTGGCGGTCCGGCCGGTAGTTAGGCCGGCCATGTCCTGCCAGACGAGGACCTGAGCGTCACAGTTCGGCCCGGCGCCGATGCCCACAGTGGGGATCGTCAGCTTGCCGGTGATCTGGGTGGCCAACTCTGCGGGCACCATCTCCATGACGACGGAAAACGCTCCGGCCTCCTGCACCGCGATCGCGTCATGGATGGTTTGTTCGGCGGCATCGCCTCGGCCCTGAACGCGGAACCCGCCGAGACGGTTCACGCTCTGCGGGGTGAAGCCGATGTGTGCCATCACCGGAATGCCTGCGGCGCTGATCATGGCGATCTGCTCGGCCACGCGTTCACCGCCCTCCAGTTTCACGGCGTGTGCGCCGGTCTCCTTGAGGAATCGGGTCGCCGTGGCAAGTGCGTGGGAAGGGCCCGCCTCATAGCTGCCGAACGGCATGTCGGCGACCACAAGGGCGTGTGGGGCGCCCTTTACTACCCCGCGCACCAGAGGAATCAGCTCTTCGAGCGTCACCGGGACAGTGTTGTCGTAGCCATACACGACGTTCGCTGCGGAATCGCCGACCAGGAGCACCGGGATTTGCGCCTCGTCGAAGACCGCAGCGGTGGAGTAGTCGTAGGCGGTCAACATGGCCCACTTGTGGCCTTCGGCCTTCCACTTGTGCAGATGGTGTGTGCGCACCTTGATGCGTGGCTTGGGATCCGCGGCAGCACCGTAGACGATTTGCTCAGACATCGTTGTCCCCTCGTCGGGTGGGTCGTTTCGAATCCTCGAGGCCGTAGCGGTCCCCGGGTTTCGCTGACACGCCTAGTGTGCCACCTAGCCGCCGGGCCGGTGGACGGTGCGTTAAGTGGATTTGCTCACACATGCGGCCGCCGGGCATACGATCGGCGGCATGCAAAGGCTCAGTGGACTCGATGCCAGCTTTCTCTATCTGGAAACCGCAGCGCAGCCGCTGCATGTGTGCTCGATATTGGAGCTTGACACCGCCTCGATGCCCGGGGGCTATACGTTCGACCGGCTCCGCGAGGCCTTGTCATTGCGGATCAAAGCGATGCCCGAATTCCGCGAGAAGCTCGCCGACAGCCGGTTCAACCTGGACCATCCGGTGTGGGTGGAGGACAAGGACTTCGACGTCGACCGCCACCTGCACCGAATCGGGCTACCTTCGCCGGGAGGCCGCAACGAACTCGCCGAGATCTGCGGCCACATTGCGTCATTGCCCTTGGACCGAGCCAGGCCACTGTGGGAAATGTGGGTCATCGAGAACGTCGCCGGCACGGACGCTCAGAACGGGGGGCGGATCGCGGTGATGACCAAGGTGCACCACGCCGGTGTCGACGGAGTCACGGGCGCGAACCTGATGTCAAAGTTGTGCACGACCGAGCCCGACGCGCCACCGCCGGAACCGGTCGACGGGGCAGGGGACGCCAGCAGTCTGGAGATCGCTGTCAGCGGTGCGGTGCGGTTCGCGGGCAGGCCCTTGCAACTGGCCAACATGGTGCCGAGCACCCTCTCGTCGGTTGTCGACACCGTGAAGCGGGCCCGCAACGGCCTGACGATGGCGGCCCCGTTCGCCGCTCCCCAGACCCCGTTCAATTCCAACGTGACGGCCCACCGCAATGTCGCCTTCGCCCAGCTCGACCTCGACGAGATCAAGGCCGTCAAGAACCACTTCGGGGTCAAACTCAACGACGTGGTGATGGCGCTGGTCTCCGGCGTGCTGCGCAAGTTCCTGCTCGATCGCGGGGAACTGCCGGAGAACACGCTGGTCGCCATGGTGCCGGTGTCCGTGCACGGCAAGTCTGATCGCCCCGGACGCAACCAGGTGTCGGGCATGTTCTCCAAGCTCGAAACCAGCATCGAGGACCCCGCCGAGCGCCTGGAGGTCATCGCCGAAGGCAATTCAGTCGCCAAAGAACACAGCTCGGGGATCAGCGCAACCCTGTTGCAAGACTGGTCACAGTTCGCTGCGCCTGCGGTGTTCGGTGTGGCGATGCGGGTGTATGCCAGCAGTAGGCTCAGCGGTGCCCGGCCTGTGCACAATCTTGTCGTCTCTAATGTCCCCGGCCCGCAGATGCCGCTGTTCATGCTGGGCTGTGAGGTCGAGGCGATGTATCCGCTGGGCCCGATCTTCCACGGCTCCGCCCTGAACATCACGGTGATGTCACTCAACGGCACACTTGACGTCGGGATCGTTTCGTGTCCAGAGTTGCTGCCGGATCTGTGGAACATGGCTGACGATTTCCAGCCCGCCCTGGACGAACTCCTGAGCGCCACCGGGTAGCGGGAAGGGTCCGGCGATAGCCGCGTTGCCAGCGACGATGATGCTTCATGGCAGCATGTGGTGCCATGACCCTCAAGACCGGGGCCGTACGCTCCGCCGTACTCCTCGCATCCGTGCTCTTCCTGGTTGCCGGTTGCAGCAAGGTGGTGGACGGGAGTGCGCTGATCGCGATACCGAGGCCAGGCTCACCCATCCAGTGGGTGTCCTGCCAGGCCGGGACTTCTGAGCAACCGCGTCAATTGGTGGGCGCCGAGTGCGGGATGCTGTCCGTCCCGGTGAACTGGGACAGCGCCGACACCCCCGAGAGCGGGGTCGCCCAAATCGCCATGATCCGATTCAAGGCCACCGGCGAGAAGATCGGCTCGCTGGTCATCAACCCCGGAGGGCCGGGGGAATCGGGTGTGCAGGCCGCAGCGTCGATGGCGGAATCGATGCCCGAGGCGGTGCGACAGAGGTTTGATCTGGTCGGGTTCGACCCTCGGGGGGTCGCGAACTCGACACCGACCCTGTGGTGCAACAGCGACGCCGACAACGACCGGCTGCGCGCCGATAACGTCGTGGAGTACACGCCCGAGGGTGTGGCCCACATCGAGGACGAGACCAAGCAATTCGTCCAGCGCTGCGTGGACAGGATGGGCAAGGATTTCCTGGCGAACATCGGAACCGCCAGCGTGGTCAAGGATCTGGACGCGATCCGCGCGGCGCTCGGTGACGACAAGCTGACCTATGTCGGGTACTCCTACGGCAGCCGCATTGGTGCGAGCTACGCAGAGACCTACCCAGAGCACGTGCGGGCGATGGTTCTTGACGGTGCCATCGACCCCAACGCCGACCCGGTCGAGGCTGACATCCGTCAGGCCGCTGCCTTCCAGCAGGCGTTCGACGACTACGCCGCCGACTGCGCCAAGGACTCGGATTGCCCGTTGGGCACCGATCCGGCCAAGGCGGTCGACGTATACCGGTCATTGGTGGCACCGCTGGTCGAAACGCCGGCGCAGACCAAGGATCCGCGTGGCCTGAGCTACAACGACGCGATCGTGGGAACCATTCTGCCGCTGTATTCGCCCGACCTGTGGCGGCATCTGACTCAGGCACTCACGGAAGTCACCGAGGGGAGGGGCGACACCATGCTGATGCTGTCCGACCTCTACATGGGCCGTGACGCCGAAGGCCGGTACACCAACGCCACCGATGCCCGCGTGGCCGTCAACTGCGTCGACAAACCGGCGATCACCGACCGGCCCACCCTCGTCGAGCAGGATCGGCGCATGCGCGAAGTCGCGCCGTTCCTGAGCTACGGCGATTTCACCGGACTCGCGCCGATGTCGACGTGCGGGCTTTGGCCGGTGCCTCCTACGAGCGGGCCGCACGAGATCGAGGTTGCCGGGTTACCGCCTATTTTGGTGGTGTCGACCACAAACGACCCAGCAACTCCGTACCAGGCTGGTGTCGATCTCGCCCGGCAACTCGGTGGCACGCTGGTCACCTTCGAAGGAACCCAACACACCGTCGTCTTCCAAGGCAACACGTGCATCGACGACATAGCGTCTCGCTATCTGATCGACGTGACTGTCCCGCCTCCGGGCACTCGATGCTGAACCTTCCCGAGATCGCAGTGGTGAGAGAAGCCGACCTGCCGGAGTTGATGCCGATGATGCGCAGCTACTGCGATTTCTATCGAGTCGAGCCGTCCGATGAGAAGCTCGCCGAGCTTTCGCGGGCATTGATCGCCGATCCCGCCGAGGGTCTTCAGCTCATCGCCCGGCAAAAAGATGGAACGGATGCGCTTCCGGTGGGCTTCGCGACGATCTTCTGGACGTGGCAGACGCTGTACGCCGCGCGCGTCGGAGTGCTCAACGATCTGTACGTGACGCCACAGTCGAGGGGCACCGGGTCCGGGCGTGCCCTGATTGAACACTGCCTGCGGCTGTGCCGAGAGCGCGGCGCGGCGAAGCTCGTCTGGGAGACCGCCCCCGACAACGTGGCGTCGCAACGGCTGTACGACGGTATCGGCGCCGAGAAGTCGACCTGGTTGGCCTACGAACTCAACGCCTGAGAACTCAACGCCTGAGAACTCAACGCCTGAGAACTCAACGCCTGAGAACTCAACGCCTGAGAACCCGCCACGGTCGGCGTCTTCGTCGATACGGTCGCGCCCGGGCACGGACGGCGCCGCAAGCAGCGCCGTAACACAGAGTTAACAGCCTGAATCTACGCTGCCGATTATGGATCGACAGAAGGAATTCGTGCTGCGCACGCTGGAAGAACGCGATATCCGCTTCGTCCGATTGTGGTTCACCGACGTCCTCGGATACCTGAAGTCGGTCGCGATCGCGCCAGCGGAACTCGAGGGCGCCTTCGAGGAGGGCATCGGCTTCGACGGATCGGCGGTCGAGGGATTCGCCCGTGTTTCAGAAGCCGACATGGTCGCCCGTCCCGATCCGTCGACTTTCCAGGTGCTGCCGTGGACGACCAGTTCCGGTGCCCACCACTCCGCACGGATGCTCTGCGACATCACGATGCCCGACGGCTCACCATCGTGGGCCGACTCGCGCCACGTGCTGCGCCGCCAGCTTTCCAGGGCCAGCGATCTCGGTTTCTCCTGCTACGTCCATCCCGAGATCGAGTTCTTCCTCATCGAGCCGGGGCCCTACGACGGCACCGAACCGGTTCCCGCGGACAACGGAGGCTATTTCGATCAGGCGGTGCACGACTCGGCACCGAATTTCCGGCGCCATGCCATCGACGCGCTCGAGCAGATGGGCATCTCGGTGGAGTTCAGCCACCACGAAGGTGCGCCGGGTCAGCAGGAGATCGACCTGCGTTACGCAGACGCCCTGTCGATGGCCGACAACGTGATGACCTTCCGGTACGTGGTCAAGGAAGTCGCACTCGGTGATGGTGTCCGCGCGACGTTCATGCCGAAACCGTTCGCCAAGCATCCTGGCTCGGCGATGCACACGCACATGAGCTTGTTCGAGGGCGAGAACAACGCTTTCCACAGCGCCGAAGATCCTCAGCAACTCTCAGATGTCGGGAAGTCCTTCATCGCGGGCATTCTCGAGCACGCCACCGAGATCAGCGCCGTAACCAATCAGTGGGTGAACTCCTACAAGCGGCTGGTGCACGGCGGTGAGGCCCCGACGGCGGCGTCGTGGGGTGCGGCCAACCGCTCGGCGCTGGTGCGGGTTCCGATGTACACGCCGCACAAGTCGTCGTCACGGCGGGTGGAAGTGCGGAGCCCCGATTCGGCCTGCAATCCGTATCTGACGTTCGCGGTGCTGCTGGCCGCGGGCCTACGTGGCATCGAGCAGGGCTATGTGCTGCCTCCGCAAGCCGAGGACGATGTGTGGAGCCTTACGCCCGAGGAACGCCGCGCCATGGGCTACCGGGAGCTGCCCGGCAGCCTGGGCGTGGCGTTGACCGAGATGGAGGGCTCGGAGTTGGTCGCCGAAGCACTCGGGGAGCACGTCTTCGATTTCTTCCTACGCAACAAGCGCGCCGAGTGGGAGACCTATCGCAGCCATGTCACACCGTTCGAGCTGAGGACTTACCTGTCCTTGTAGATTCACAAATGTGGCCAAACCCGCGACACAACGTCCCACGCTGCCCGGTGTCGGTCGGCTCGGCCTGGTTGAACCGCAGGCGCAAGCCGATCTGAACGTTCTCGGGTGGAACACCGATGCACAATGCGAATTGTTGTGGTCTCTGTCCCGCGCACCAGATGCCGACGCTGCCCTGCGCGCCGTCATTCGGCTCTCCGAGGCGCTGGGCAGCGAATGGGGTGAACTCAATCGCGCCCTGCTGAAGGACCGCAGCCTGCGGGGCCGGCTGTTCGCCGTTCTCGGGTCGTCGCTGGCGCTGGGTGACCACCTGATCGCCAACCCGGACTCGTGGCACCTACTGGCGGGCGACATCTCCTTACCCTCGGCGCTGGAGTTGCGGGAAATTTTCACCGAGGAGGCCGAAAAGTTAACAGGCGCCACGTCTGCCGTCACACCGCTGCGCACTCTGTATCGCGACCGCTTGCTGGTGCTGGCCGCCCTGGACCTGGCCTCGACGGTGGAGAACGAGCCGGTGATTGCGTTCACCGTCGTGGGCGAACATCTCTCCGACCTTGCCGACGCTGCGCTCGGTGCGGCGTTGAACGTGGTGTCTCGGTCGGTATGCGGTGACAAGACGAATCAGGCAGTGCCCGCGCTGGCGGTGATCGCGATGGGCAAATGTGGAGCGCAGGAACTGAATTACGTGAGCGACGTCGACGTCATCTTCGTCGCCGATGACGGCTCGCACGCCAGCATGGGCGTCGCCACCCGGATCGCCGGCGAAATGATGACGCTGGCCAGCGAAGCGTTCTTCGAAGTAGATGCCGCGCTGCGGCCGGAGGGCAAGCAGGGTCAGCTGGTACGGACGCTGGATTCACACATCGCCTATTACGAGCGGTGGGCGAAGACGTGGGAGTTCCAGGCCTTGATGAAGGCGCGGCCGTCCGCCGGCGACATGGATCTGGGCGGCCGCTACACCGAGGCGCTGATGCCGATGGTGTGGACGGCGGTCGAGCGCGAAAATTTCGTGCCCGAGGTGCAGCGGATGCGCCGGCGCGTCGAGGAGTTGGTTCCCGCCGACATCCGGGACCGTGAGCTGAAGCTGGGCAGCGGCGGCCTCCGCGACGTCGAGTTCGCGGTCCAGCTTCTGCAACTGGTGCACGGCCGCAACGATGATGAGCTGCATGTGGCCTCGACCGTCAACGCACTGGCGGCGCTGGGCGGCGGCGGCTACATCGGGCTCGACGACGGCGCCAACTTGACGGCCTCTTACGAATTCCTGCGGCTGCTCGAACACCGGCTGCAATTGCAACGTCTCAAACGCACCCACATGCTGCCCGAAGTCGACGATGAGGAGGCAATGCGGTGGCTGGCCCGTGCGGCGCACATCCGGCCCGACGGCCGTCATGACGCCGCAGGCGTGCTGCGCGAGGAACTCAAACGGCAGAGTCGGCGGGTGTCGCGGCTGCACGCCAAGCTGTTCTACCAACCTCTGCTGGAATCAGTCGGTCAGGACAAGCTGGGACTTTCGGACGGCATGAGCGCCGAATCAGCCGAGCGTCAGCTGGCCGCGCTTGGATTCGAGGGGTCGCGGAGCGCGCTGACCCACTTGGCTGCGCTGACCGGCGGTACCGCGCGCCGGGGACGCGTGCAGCAGGTACTGCTGCCGACGCTGCTGGACTGGCTCTCCGACACCCCCGATCCAGATGCCGGGCTGCTGGCCTACCGCAGGGTCAGCGATGAACTTGCCGACCAGCGGTGGTTCCTGGCGACCCTGCGAGACGAGGGCGCGGTGGCCAAACGGCTGATGCATGTGCTGGGCACCTCCGCATACGTGCCGGAATTGCTGATGCATGCTCCCGAGGTGATCCAGCTGTACGCAGATGGGCCCAACGGGCCAAAGCTGTGCGATGTCGACACCGAGGGGGCGGCGCGGTCCCTGGTGGCCTCGGCAGCCCGGCACGACGATCCGCAGCGGGCGATCGGGGTGGCGCGGTCATTGCGCCGCAGGGAGCTGGCCAGGATTGCTTCTGCAGATCTGCTCGGGATGCTGGAGGTGACCGAGGTATGCAAGCAGCTCACGTCGGTGTGGCTGGCGGTACTGGAGGCTGCCCTGGAGGCGGTGATCCGTGCGAACACCCCCGAGAGCGGTCCGCCTGCACGCATCTCCGTTATCGGGATGGGCCGCCTCGGCGGCGGAGAACTCGGCTACGGCTCGGACGCCGACGTGATGTTCGTCTGCGAACCCAATGAGGGTGCCGAGGAATCGGTCGCGGTGCGCTGGTCTGTCAAGGTGGCCGAACAAGTGCGGACGCTACTGGGTACCCCCAGCGGTGACCCGCCGCTGGAAGTCGATGCCAGCCTTAGGCCCGAGGGACGAAGCGGCCCGCTGGTGCGAACTCTTGCCTCCTATGCGGCCTACTACAAACAGTGGGCCCAGCCGTGGGAGATCCAGGCGCTGTTGCGTGCCCACCGGGTGGCCGGCGATCTCGAGCTCGGCGATCGCTTCCTGTTGATGGCGGACAGGACGCGCTACCCGGCGGGCGGTGTGTCGGCCGAAACGGTCCAGGAGATTCGGCGAATCAAGGCGCGGGTGGACGCCGAAAGGCTGCCGCGCGGCGCCGATCCGAAGACGAACACCAAGCTGGGGCGCGGTGGGTTGGCCGATATCGAGTGGACCGTGCAATTGCTGCAACTGCGCTTCGCCCACGAGATGCCTGCGCTACACACCACGTCGACGCTGGAAACGCTCCACGCCGCCGGCGAGGCTGAGCTGATTGCCGAAAAAGACATCGAATTGCTGCGCGAGGCCTGGCTGACGGCGACGAAGGCCAGAAACGCACTGGTGCTGGTGCGCGGCAAACCCACCGATCAACTGCCCGGGCCCGGCCGACTGCTCAACGCGGTTGCGGTGGCGGCTGGCTGGCCCGATGGCGACGGCGGTGAGTTCTTGGACAACTATCTGAGGATTACCCGACGCGCGAAAGCCGTCGTGCTGGATATCTTCGGAGGATAGGCAGTGGATTTCGAATTCGATGTCGTCAGCGCCCAGGAGTATGCGCGCCTGAAGGCGAGTTATGAGCCGCTGACCGATGCGCTGCGCAGGCTCATCGATGTCGGAATTCACACGGCGGTGGACGAAGTGACGGTCCAGCAGGCTCTAGGCCACCTGGCGGCGGCGACGGACCTGTTGGAGCGCGAGCAGCGCAGCGCAACCTCGACGCTGCGGCATGCCGACACAGGGCGGCCATTGGCCTGGGCGAATCCCGCTGTGGGACTTCGCAATGCGATCGCCCCACCGATGGTGATCGAGCACCGTCAAGACGGTCGGTGCGTGAGTGAATTCATGTTGGGTCCCGCCTACGAGGGGCCACCGGGTTGGGTGCACGGCGGAATCTGCGCTTTGGTTCTCGACCATATCCTCGGGGAGGTGGCCAGCGAAGGGCTCACCCAACCGAAGTACACCGGCACGATCAACTTCAAGTATCTACGTGGCACTCAGCTGGGGCGGGTGCGCGCGGAGGCGTTCGTCGAGCGGTCGGAAGATGTCAAGACATTCGCCCGCGGCTTCCTGATGGACGCCGACGGGGTCACCGTGGAGGCCGAAGGGGTGTTCATCAAACCCGCGTGGGCGCGCGGTGCCGAGAAGACAGATATCGGATGAGGCCTCGCAGTGTTTGTCACTCGGCGCGGTGGAGCACCGCGGGCACGGTCAGCAGCAAGATCTTCAGATCGAGTGCCAGCGACCAGTTCTCGATGTAGTAGTTATCCCACTCGGCGCGGTCGGCGATCGAGGTCTGGCCGCGCAATCCGTGGACCTGCGCCCAACCGGTCACGCCGGCCTTGACCCCATACCGGAGGGCTATCGCATCCAGCTAGACCCGTCGATCGATGTCGACGCAATTCCGGGCATCACGGCCGGCGAGAAAGTCATCGCCAAGACCTTGCAGACTTACGGCGCCTACGTAGTAGACCAGGGCGGCGCGCGC